>WRBG01000006.1 GCA_009784635.1 Bacteroidales bacterium
GTAAGGGTCGTATGGCCTTAACCCGATTTTGTAGTTATTTGCATCTACATACCAGTCACGTCCGTACACCCAAGGGTCGCTGGACTTAATAACACCTTTGTACTGTGCATCCCATTCCTTTGCCCTTTGGTAGCCCTCTCTGGTCATTAAAACAAAAGCTCCGGAAACGGTAGAATTGAACCGCTCCAAATGAGCAGCTACATATTCAAAGGCATCCAAACCTCCCATTTCCATTTTCTTTGAAATATTCTGAAAACCAACATTATATGAGTAGTTCACGTTCACGCTTTCCCTCGTTGCTCCCTTTTTAGTGGTAATCAAAATAACGCCAAAAGCCGCTTTTGCTCCATAAATGGAAGCAGACGAAGCATCCTTGAGGATTGATATGGACTCTACATCATCTGGGTTAACCAATTGAATAGAAGGTATTTCTACGTTGTCCAACAGAATTAGTGGATTGGCGCTGCCCTGCGGAGAAGCATATGTGCCGCGGATTCTAATTTGAGCATCCGAGCCAATCTCACCACTAAAGTTAACAACGGATAACCCGGGGGTTACGCCCTGCAAACCACGGCCAATGTCAGGAATCGGCCTTGCTTCCAATACTTTTGTATCAACAGTAGCAACAGCAGCAGTAAGGCTTTCTCTCCGCTGCACACCGTAACCGACCACCACTATATCTTCCAGAAGCAAAGCATCTTCTTCCATGAAGACGTTCAAAACAGAACGGCCTACTATACCAACGGTAAGCGTCTTGTATCCAATAGAAGAAAAGACCAGCCTTCCATTGGAAGGGGCGGAGATGGTGTATTCTCCACTTGTCCCTGTTGTAGTACCGCTCCGGGTTCCTTCTATCAAGACGTAGACACCCGGAACTCCTTCGCCTGATATGTCTGTAACCTTGCCGGTTACTTGAATGTTTTGCGCCCACAATGCTCCCGATAGGAAGAACAGCGCACACACCGATAGCATGATTTTCTTATGCCAGTCGGATTTGAGTTGTTTTACATACATGAAAATAGATTTATAGGTTAATAGTTAATTTACTTGGATACACACACCAATTCGGCACACGATTAAAGACGGCAAGGGGCATTTAACTTTAGAGTTTTTAGCGCGCAAACGTACAAAATTCTTTGTACATTACAAAAAAAATGTCAATGAACCCTTTTGCAAGGAAATAGCTCCCACCGCTACAGAAGCTCGGAAGCCGGCAAAAGTTGACGAATCTGCTTAATGAATGGAGATTTGTTGGAATCATCGCAAAAATCCACCCGAAGGGGAATATAGCGCGCGCTTCGATGGGGTATACACCAATAGACCGTCAAGCGGTCTGATTGTTGGTGGCGCCGGAATTGTTGGATTAGGTGGTGGAAGATTTGGAGTAGAAAAATTTTTCCTAACTTTATCGTCCGAATGACTACAGGTTTTTTATTCTTTTTGACCAAAGCCTTGACGTTTCCGTATGCAGGTGTGTTGTGGCTACGTCATGCGTGTTACAGTGCAGGTCTTATCAAAAATATCCGACCTGCCGTTCCCTGCCTCTCCATTGGAAATATTACAGTAGGCGGAACCGGAAAGACGCCCCATACCGAACTTGTTTTGCGTTTGTGCAGTCGGGATATGCCTATGGCGGTGCTTTCGCGAGGATATGGACGTAGTAGCAAAGGATTTAGGTACGTGGCTGTTGATGATTGTGTGGCGGACGTAGGCGATGAGCCGCTCCAAATCAAGAGAAAGTTTCCCGAGGTAGTGGTGGCGGTCAACCGCAACCGGATAGAGGGTATCCGGAGGATTCAAAAGGATCATCCCCAAGTGAAATTGGTGGTGTTGGATGACGCTTTCCAGTACCGGAAGTTAACCCCCACCCTCTCTATCTTGTTAAGCCCTTATTCCCGTCCTTATACCTGCGACACCCTTTTGCCTTTTGGCCGCCTGCGTGATTTGCCGACACAGGCCAAACGGGCTCAAGTGATCATGGTTTCCAAAACGCCGCCAAAGGTTTCTTCCCTAGAGCGAGCACGTCAATATAAAATTCTTAAACCCAGTAAAGATCAACAGTTATTATTTTCCTGTTATACCTATGGCCATCCCCGTGCGCTGTTCCCGCGTGTTTATGCCCTTGATTCATCCGCTATCGTGACCGACAAGGTAATAGCGATTACCGGTATTGCCCATCCCGAGTCTTTTTTGGCCCATATTGGAGAACATGCTAGGGTTTTAGAACACTTAAAATTTCCCGATCATCACAGGTTTACACATAAAGATGCCCTGCGTATCCATGCCTTACAAGCCAAATATCCGGGCATTCCCATATACACCACAGAAAAGGATGCCTTGCGTTTATACGAAATACCCTGCCTTAATCTCCAAGTACAAGCCGCGCTTTATTATATTCCCCTCCAAGTCGAACTCTGTTCGCCCAAAGAACACGGCCGATTTGTAGAACTGATTACAGAGTTGTGTAATTGAGCATATTGTTGTCGTTTTTTGTTTTTGGCTACAACGTATCATTTTTTTTTACCTTTGTGAAAACAACCGCGCATGACACAATCAAGACAAGAGAAAACATATTAAATACGTTTATTAACCTAAAAATCAAAACCTTATGCATGTAATTAAAAATGTAACAGACAGATTGGGCAAAGCCCTGCTGTTGATGTGCGCACTGCTCCTGTTCTCGGGAGCAATATGGGCGCAAAACATTACGGTAACCGGTAAGGTAACCGAAAGATCGGGAGATCCGCTCCCGGGCGTTTACGTTCTGGTACAGGGAGCCACTGCCGGTGGCACATTTACGGGGAATGATGGGAACTATACCATCTCTGCCCCCTCTTCCGGCAGATTAGTCTTCACTTTACTCGGAATGGTTACACAAACCGTTGATGTTGGCGGTCGGGCCATCATTCATGTGGAAATGGCAGAAGACGCCCTTCTTTTGCAGGACTTGGTGGTCACCGCCATGGGCATCAGAAAGGAGCGCAAAGCGCTGGGCTATGCGGTGCAGGACCTAAGAGCCGACGAGTTGATGAAGAACAAAAATGCGAACATTGTCAACTCATTGGCCGGCAAGATACCGGGAGTTAATATTACGCAAGCGGGCGGTGCCGCAGGTTCCGGTGCCAATATCACCATCCGTGGCAGTAATTCAGCCAGCGAAACCCGCGACAACCAGCCTTTGTTTGTGGTTGACGGAATGATTTACGATAACTCAACCGTAAATGCAGGAAATTCCGGAACAGACGGGATAACCAAAACTGCTACCACTTTTAGCAACCGTGTCATGGACATCAATCCGGAGGATATTGAAAGCATGTCGGTGTTAAAAGGAGCTGCCGCCACTGCTTTATATGGTTCCCGCGCTGCCGACGGCGTGATTATCATTACCACCAAAAGGGGGACCGAAGGTACCTTAAGGGTAAACTTCAACTCTAGGTATACCTATTCGTATGTAAATAGACTTCCGGAACTACAATCCATTTACGGCAGAGGTTCATATAATGCTGCCGGAACATTCAACGATCTTACCATGAACTCATGGGGAGACCCCATTACCGGAACGGTGTACGATAACATGGGCAGCTTTTTTCAAGGCAGCAATGTTTTTGATAATAACATCAGCGTAACGGGAGGAAGCCAAAGCGGTTCCTTCTACCTGTCTGCATCAAATTTTGATCAAACAGGGATTGTGCCCGGTACGAGCTACGATAAAACGACCTTCCGTTTTAATGGAGAACAAAGGTTTGGTATGATAACAGTAGGCGCAAATGCGGCATACTCTCAGGCAAATACACTAAAAACCCTTACTTCTGCCGGCTTATGGGATCATGGTGGCACCGGCGTGATGGTTGGTACGTATGGATGGCCAAGAAGTGATGATATGACTCGTTATTTAAATCCGGACGGAACCAAATACCGCATGTTTGAAGGACGGCAAGAATTAGCCAGCGATTTGGAAAATCCATATTGGCTGATTAATAAAAACAAAATGACCGATCATACGTCTCGTTTTACCGGATCTGTCAACGCCAATATAAAGATAGCCGATTGGTGGAATATCATGGGGCGCGTAGGTATTGACGAATATACTACTGATTCCTATTTTTACCGTGCGCCTCAAGGCGCTGTAAGGGAGCCGTACCAAAGAGGAGAGCTCTCTACAAGAATTTACCGCTATGAGTATGTCAACACCAACCTAATGTCAAGCTTTCAGCAACAAATAGGAGACTTTGATTTGGGCTTACTGCTGGGTTTCACTACAGAAGCAACCCAAAGGAACAACAATGGTCAGTGGGGGCGTGAATTTGTACAAGAAGGGCTTATTAGCTTCAATAATATGGCCGCACATCATAAGTTTTTCTCGGATAGGACTATTCGCAAACGTATGGTGGGTGCATACGGGGAGTTCCGCGCCGGATATAAAAGTATGATTTATCTGACGGTTACCGGACGTAACGACTGGTCTTCAACCTTGCCCAAAGAAAATCGTTCTTACTTCTATCCTTCGGTATCGGGTAGCTTTGTGTTTACCGAACTGCTTCCCAAAAACGGCATCCTCTCCTTTGGAAAACTCAGGGCTTCTTGGGCTCAAGTAGGTAAAGACGCAGATCCTTATTCGCTAACCACATACGGAAGATCCATTGCCATATTGAACGGCGGCTTTTTGGGTACCGGGGACGATTGGACATCCGGGAGCCCCAACTTAAAGCCTGAGATTCAAACAGGCTACGAATTTGGCGCTGAGGTTAGGTTCTTCAATGGCCGCTTGGGGATTGATTACACCTACTACGACAGCAAAACCGATAACCAAATATGCGCGCCGCGCTTGGCTCAGTCCACAGGATACATATTCATTACACTCAACGGAGGGTCGGTTGCTAACAAAGGTATGGAATTGGCGATTACCGCCACTCCTGTTGCCAGAAAAAACTTTGAATGGGAAACATCATTAATGCTCTCCGGTAACCGCAATCGTTTGGGAGATTTTGTCCCCGGTGTTGATATCTTTTACGTAACCGATGTTCAGATGGGCGGCGCAAGAGCCGGCTCGATTCCTAACGGAGGATATTTTTATGGAATAATTGGAAATCAATATTTTAGAGAAGCAACGAATACAGCTGACCGCACGACAGAGATACCTAATGGTCGTTTTGAAATTGATCCTGCTACCGGTCTGTACAGACGTACCACCACCATTTCTATGGTGGTAGGGAATCGCGAACCCAAAATGATAGGCGGTTTTAATAATAGCCTTACCTATAAAAACATTAACTTATCCTTTTTACTGGATTTAAGATTGGGCGGCCATGTCTATAACGGCACGGAGCATTATTTGGTCAGCAGAGGATTAAGCGCCCAAACAGCCGATCGCAATTCCGTAACATTTTCAGGCGTGGTAAACAGAGGTACTGCTGCTGCTCCTGTGTGGGAAGATCAGACCATTACCTATGAGGCAGACAAGACCTATACGATTAACAACACCAATAGGTCGGGCAAGTTTATGATTCAAGAGTATTGGAACAATTACCTTCTTCATTCAGAGAATTTTATGACGGAAACCAACTGGATAAGACTGCGCTCTATTTCCTTGTCTTACAACTTTAAAGATATCTTGAAAAAGCAAAACTTCATAAAAGGCTTATCTGCAACTGTTACCGGAAATAACCTGTGGGTACTGACCAACTACAAGGGCATGGATCCGGAAGTGGCTGTTTCGGGTTCGGGCACCGGCGGCTCCGGTTCGGTGGGATTTGACTATTGCAGCGTTCCCGCTACCTCCGGAATATCATTTGGGCTTAATATAACATTTTAAATAACACGAATATGAAGAAATTATTATACATAATATCTGGATTGATATTTTTAGCAGGAATATCTGCTTGCGATGATTTTTTGGACGTAAACTCCGATCAGGATTTTGCCACTTCCGACAAAACAACCGTTGACCTGCGTCTCCCTTGGATTCAAAACTACTATGCCTACGCATGGGGCACGGCGGGTATGCGCGCCAACACCGTGGGAGGACTGTTGACGCAAACTTTTGCTTCGGGAAATAACAGTTTTCTTGCCGCATGGGATCCCATGCAAGCAAGCTGTACCACCATTTATCAAAACTGGTATATTGCTTCGGCGGTTAACATTGGCCCCATGATAGAGAAAGCAGAAGCAACGGGTGCGTACCATTACATTGGGGCCGGTTATTGTATTTTGGCTATGGGCTTTATGATGATGCTTGATCTTCATGGAGAGCTTCCTATTCAAGAAGCCTTTAAGTTTAAGACAGACCCCGCTTACGACGACGGTAAAACCATGTACGAGCTTTGCATGGATTATTTAGACAAAGCGATTGAAAACTTTAACAAGCCCCAAGCAACAGGGCCCGACACTAAACTTCTGTCAAGAGGTGATTTGTGGAACAACGGAGACGTAAGCAAATGGTTGAAGCTTTGCCATGGATTAAAAGCGCGTTACATGCTGCGGCTCTCTAAAAAAGCTGAATTTAACGGCGACGCTATTTTGGCCGTTTTGGCAAATGCTCCTCAATCAAACAGCGACAACACCATCATGAAGCACTTCAACGTGCAGGGAGATCAAACCAACTTTACAGTGGCCGACCCCTACCAAACCAACGTCCTTTGGAATACTGTATCTTACGGCGCTACCGTACGTCTTACCAAATGGTATATAAATATGTTAACCAATAACTTCACAGGTGGATCAGGGGTTATGGATCCTCGTATGAGTAAGTTGGTTCCGGCGATGATGAAGAATGTTAAGTTAGATGCCAGCGGACAAATAGCAAGCTATGAATGGGCGCGGGACGTTGGTGTTGACATGTTGGAATCTGACATGCGCTTGGTGGGCGGTCCCGTGGCTACTATTTTTGCCACTACCGACCAAACCATAACTTACACCATTGCAGATGACGCTGCAAGAGCAGCTTTTTACGCCTCGATGAGCCCCAATCACACAACCACCTTAGATAATGTAGCCAGAACGGTTAGGGTGGTGTACAAAAGAGGATCTGCTTATTGCAATAGTACAGACTACAGACGCGCCGGTGATACCATGTACGTAAGCACACGAGCCAACAGCATGACTACCAGCGGACGTTCTACTACCGACATGTATTACTACCCCGCTGCGGGCTTCAATTATGTGGCAGGTACGGGCACTTTCTACACACGTCCCAATTCGGATACCGACTTTTTGACTTATGCCGAAATGTGTTTCATTAAAGCGGAGGTCTATTTCCGCAAAGGAGACGCAGCTAATGCCCATACAGCATATTTAGCCGGTATTCAAGCCCATTTTGATCGCATGCAAATAAGATTAAATCAATGGAGGGCAGAAGGAACTGTGAATCCGGACGAAATGCCCATGGATCCGGTTGAAATTGCTGCATACATGAGCGGTCCGGCTGTTTGCCAAACTCCCGCCACATTAACCATGGCCGAAATCATGCGGCAGAAAACAATTGCGATGGGATTTGATTTGGAAGTTTGGAACGACATGCGCCGCTTTAACTACAGCGCAGGAAATATTGGCAACTTTGGCAATGTTTATCCCGATTACAAGCGTCCGAGGGAGTTCACGGCAGTCCATAAAATCACCGGAACTTCGCCTACTGCTCTAAACTATTGGCCCCGTCGTTTTAGCCAAAGCCCACATGAAAGCAACTACAACCTCACTCAGTTGTTGGCATCCAACAAAATGGCAATGACTGACCCGATTTGGTCATGCCCTGTATGGTGGGATTGTGCCACAGACCAAGAGTATTATAGCTATATAAGGTAGCAATATCGGTCGAACGATTTAACCCATGTAACCCATGTTCCCTCGCTCTTTCCGGGCGGGGGAATTTTTGTTTCTGTCAAAACTTTTTCGTACATTTGGCCTCATTAAAAAACCGTTTATGTTCACAAAGGATATTTATGTGCAACGGCGCAAGGCGCTATGTGCACAACTTCAGTCGGGCTTGTTGCTGTTTTTGGGCAACAAAGAGGCCCCCTACAACTATTTGGATAACACCTACCGCTTTAGGCAGGACAGTTCTTTCCTTTATTTTTTTGGATTGGATGAGGCCAATCTGGCGGTAACCATTGATTTGGAAACAGGCGCCGAAACCCTTTTTGGAGACGACATTGGTATTGACTCGATTGTGTGGATGGGTCCCAAGCCGTCCATGCGCGAAAAAGCCGACCGGGTGGGTATCGCCCATGTGCGTCCCATGGCCGATTTGGCCAATACGGTAAAGAAAGCAGCCGCATCCGGCAGGATGGTGCATTATCTGCCTCCTTATCGCTATGCCAATAAGATTACCCTAATGGATTTGCTGGGGATTCATCCCAACGAGCAAAAGGCCAATGCCTCGGAAGCATTTATACGCGCAGTGGTGGCTTTGCGCGCCGTTAAACAGCCCGAAGAGGTTGTAGAATTGGACAAGGCCGCCAATATCGGCTATATGATGCACTATACCGCCATGAAGATGGCCAAGTTGGGTATGCTGGAACAGGAATTGGTGGGGGTGATGGAAGGAATCGCCGTAAGCAACGGAACCATGCCGTCGTTTCCCATTATCCTTTCCCAAAACGGAGAGACGCTGCACAACCACAGCCATCACCAAATACTTACCGATGGACGGCTCTTGTTGATTGACGCCGGAGCAGAGACCAACAGCCATTACGCATCGGATTTTACCCGTACTATTCCCAGCGGCGGGAAGTTTACGCAGCAGCAAAAAGAGCTGTACAACTTGGTGCTTGAGGCAACCGACCACGCTATAAGTTTGTGTAAACCGGAGGTACCTTTTAAAGAGGTGTATTTTGCCGCCTCTCGCATTATCACGGAGGGACTTAAAGGGATGGGGATTATGAAAGGGAATACCGACGACGCCATAGCCAACGGGGCACACGCCATGTTCTTTCCCTGCGGTTTAGGCCACAATATGGGTATGGATGTACACGATATGGAGGACTTAGGCGAAAACTTTGTGGGATATGACGACACCGTTACCCGTTCCACTCAATTTGGCTTAAAATCGCTGAGGATGGCTAAAGCCTTAAAGGTGGGCAATGTAATGACTGTGGAGCCGGGTATCTATTTCATTCCCGCCTTGATGGACAAATGGCGTGCCGAAAAAGTTAATACCGACTTCCTCTGTTTTGACGAAATGGACAAGTTCCGCAGTTTTGGCGGAATCAGAATTGAGGAGTGCATTATTATCACTCAAAACGGTTATCGGATGCTGGGCAGCAAACGACTACCCGTTACCGTAGAAGAAATCGAAGGAGTAATGCAGGAATAAGAACAGCAGCCACGTCAGCATCGGCTAACAAAATAACAAGTCAATAAAACCCTTTGGTTCTGCCAAAGGGTTTTACAATATAAAGACACTGAATTTTACGCAATTACACAACAGGCAAGTGTATGGCTCCGCCAATTCCAATGGGCAATCCGGTGAAATACCAAAGTACCAAGAACGCAGACCAAACGAGTAACGCAAGTAACGAGTATGGTAACATCAACGATATAATCGTACCGATACTTGCTTTTTTGTCGTATTTCTGTGCAAAAACAAGAATCAACGCAAAGTATGGTAAGAGCGGTGTGATAATGTTTGTTGTAGATGCTCCGATACGATACGCCACCTGTGTAAACGTGGGGTCATAGCCCAAGCCCATGAACATGGGAACAAAAATCGGCGCCATCATCGCCCATTTTGCAGCAGCAGAACCTACAAAAATGTTTATGAATGCGGTTAACACAATAAAACACAGTATAAGCGGTATGCCGGTAAATCCTATATTTGTTAAGAAGTCAGCGCCACTAACTGCCAATATATCTCCTAAATGGGACACTTTAAAATACTCGATAAACTGTGCCGCAAAAAATGCCAAAACCATATAACTGCCCATGGTTTGCAGAGATTTTGTCATTGCCGTTACAACATCTTTACTATCTTTTATCTTTTTGACGGCAATACCATAACCTATTGCAGGCGCTAAGAACAACATCATGATGATTGGAACAAGCGCCTTCATTAAAGGTGCGCCTTGCAACAAAGAACCCGTATTAGGATTACGCATAGGCGAGCCGGGCGGAAGTATCAGAAGCAGTAAAAGTGCAACAATTCCCAAAAAGAACCAACCTGCATATCTAAGCCCTTTTCTTTCCTCTTCGCTGGGTTTTTCGGTAATGTTGGCATCAATTTCTACGTCGGCTCCGGGTTTGTATTCGCCAAGTCTTGGAACGATGATTTTCTCAGTGATGAAATAGCCTAAAGCGATAAGCACAAAAAACGAGGCTCCTAAGAACCACCAATTGCTTGTAGGTAGTATTTCATAGCCGACCACTTGCTCTGTGATTCCCGATAAAAGAAAATCCGACGTTGATAGAATGATGTTTGCCGCAAATCCGCCGGAAACGCCAAAGAATGCCGCCGCCAAACCTGCTAAGGGATGCCTCCCAACCGCGTAGAAAATCGCGGCTCCTAAAGGAATCACAACCACATATCCGACATCTGATGCAACATTTGAAAAAAGTGCAACGAAAATAACCATAATGGTAACCATTTTCTTGGATGCACCTAACATGGCTTTTCTTAGCATCGCGGAGAACATACCCACGTTTTCTGCCACACCTACGCCCAACATCACAACAAGTATGATGCCTAATGGTGCAAATCCCACAAAATTACTGACTATGCTGGTGAACATATATGCAACACCTTCGCGCGACAATAAACTAAACGCTTCGATTAATCTTTCCGGGTTGCTCCCGTAGGCCGGCATCGTAACAGATGTACCCATCAAGTAGGCAATGTGTGAAATTACCATAACAATTGCTGCCAAGATAGCAAACAGGATAGCCGGATTCGGTAATTTGTTTCCGGCTACCTCAACTCCATCTAAGAGCCTTTGAAATAGAGGCTTTTTATTCATTTTGTTTTTGATATTATATTGTTAACGCCGCAAAGAAAGAATATTATTTTCGTTTCTGCAAGTATTTTCCTCCCCAACCAACAAAATTATTCAAGAAAACAGGCCTGTCAGAAAAAATGTTCACTAACTTTGTGGCCGACTACTTAATGAATTATAATTTTGACGAAATAATAGACCGGAGCAGTTCGCACTGCGTAAAAGTAGAGCGAATGTCCCATATCTGGAACCGCACAGACCTGCTGCCGCTCTGGGTTGCCGATATGGATTTCAAAACGCCCCCCTGCATCATAGCAGCGATTCAAAAGCGTTTACAGCATGAAGTCTTAGGCTACACCTGTCCGCACAAAGGTTATTACGACTCGATTGTACGCTGGATACAAAAGAGATACGGTATGAAGGCCAACAAAGAGTACATTCAATTTGTACCGGGGGTTGTGCCGGGTATCTGCGCCGCTGTAAACGCTTTGACAGAAAAAGGCGATAAAATCATCATACAACCTCCTGTATACCACCCCTTCAAACAGGTCATTGAAGGCACCGGGCGGGTATTGGTCAGCAATCCTTTGGTTTTTGATGGAAGCAGGTTTAGCATGGACTTTGCCCATTTGCAAACGGTTGTTGAGGACTGCAAACTCCTTATCCTCTGTCATCCTCATAACCCCGGAGGCATGGTATGGACGCAAAACGAGTTAGAAACATTGGCCCAAATATGCGCCCGGCACGGAATTACCGTAATCAGCGACGAAATCCACGCCGACCTGACCCTGCCTCCAAACAAACACCTCCCCTTTGCCATGATCGGCGAAACAGCCCAACAAATCTCCGCCACGTTCATGGCGCCAAGTAAAACATTTAACATCCCCGGCTTGGCAGCCTCCCACATCATTGTCTACAACCACGCGCTTAGGAAGAAATTATTTCACTACATCAGGCACAATGATTTGGACATGGGCAATGTGTTTGCCTACATCGCAGTGGAAGCGGCTTATAACCACGGAGATGAGTGGTTGGCACAACTGCTGGCCTACCTGCAGGCAAACATCGACTTTGTAGACCACGCCCTGCAAAACAGAATGCCCAAAATTAAAGCAATTCGTCCCCAAGCCTCCTATCTTGTCTTCCTTGATTGCAGGGATTTAGGATTTGCTACGCAGGAGGAATTAGACCACTTTTTTGTGGACAAAGCCAAGCTGGCGCTCAACAGCGGCGCACTGTTTGGCGATGAGGGCAAAGGATTTATGCGGATGAACATCGCCAGCCCCAAAGCCGTGCTGGAACAAGCCCTCAATCAGTTGGAAAAGGCATATAACACATTAAATTAAAGAGATATGATGACGTTTAAAAAGTACAACTCTATCGAAAACACCTTTGACAAAGATTTCGTAGAAAAAATTAAACTTGAATGTTCTGAGCAGCAGGAATTTGTGGTGCAGGAAAAGGTACACGGCTCCAACGTCTGCTTTGTTACCGACGGCAGTTCCGTCCATTTTGGTAAAAGAACGGGATTTGTAGAAGCCGGAGAAAAATTTTACGACTACGAAGCCCTGCTTGAACATTACACAGCTCGTGTGGTGTCGCTGTTTTCGTTGGTCCGGCAAAGTTTCCCAAACTTGGCGACACTTGCCGTATTCGGCGAAATGTTCGGAGGCAAATACCCTCATCCCCAAGTAAAAAACGACCCCAAAATCATGCTGATTCAAAAAGGGGTCCATTATTGTCCCCAACACGAATTTTATGCCTTTGATTTGTACCTCACCATCAACGAAAGCGGCAGATTTTTACCGGTAGACGAGGCAAACGTCTTTTTTGAGCAAGGCGGATTCTTTTATGCCAAGACCCTGTTTAGAGGCAGCCTCGACCAATGCCTCCGATTCCCCGACGACGGGCCCAGTCAGATTTTCCAATGGATGGGGTTGCCGCCCATAGAAGATAACATCTGTGAAGGCATCGTGATTCGGCCTGTAGTCCCTACCTACCTGCGCAATGGCGCAAGGGTGTTGCTGAAAAGCAAAAACGCCCGTTTTGCCGAGAAAAAAGCGGTAAAAAAACGCGCCCCCAAACTATTTGTAGAGCCATCTTACAGCGAATCGCTTAACAGCCTGTTGTTGGTCATCGAAGAATATGTAACCGAAAATCGCCTGAACAACGTAGTGAGTAAAATCGGCCAAATATCCGTGCCCAAAGACACCGGCAAACTCATTGGCCTATTCAGTAAAGACATTTTGGACGACTTCCTCAAAGAACATTCGGGCGAATACGCCGCCATAGAGAAAAGCGAGCAAAAAGTGCTCAACAAACACATCGGCTCCTTAGCCACCGCTTTGATTAAAGTCGTTTATTTTAGGGTGTCGTAAAAAGTTTGGTGCCAAGCAAAAAACTCTAAAATCGCTAATTGGATTGCCAAGAAAAAAGGTTACCCCAAATCATTGAGCAACCTTTAATCGGCTTCATACAAAATGAAACACCTCAGCCTTTGGCCACAGGCCTACCTCTGAACCAAAATCGGCCTGCCTAATCCTAAAGTGCCTAAGGGCGCCATTTGGGTTTTGGCGTCGCCCACCACTACATAAACCATATCGTTGGGATTCATGGTTTTGTTGATGGTCTCTTTAATTTGGGCCACGGTGATGTTGTCCAGTGTTTTTTCGTTCTGCTTGACATAGTCAAGAGGTAACCCATAGGTGGCAATATTGTTGAGCATGTTCACCAAGGCGCCGACTGTTTCAAACGAAGAGGCCATAGCCCTCATCATGGCGTCTTTGGTGCCCAGCAACATGGTTTCGTCAAATTTAGGCCCATAGGTAGAAATTAACTCCTTAAATATCTCAACCGACTCTTTGGTGACAGAGCCTTGCACGCTGGAAGAGGCGGTAAAGCTGTTGCGGTACAAACCGTTCTCAAAGGTGGAATAAGCCCCGTAGGTATATCCTCTTTGGAGTCGAATGACGTCAAACAACATACCTTGAGAGCCGGTACCGAGGCGATAATTGGCAATAATCGAAGGATAATAATTGGGGTCATTCATGGGCATGCCCCTTTTGCTCACGAAAATCATGGATTGGGTAACGCCCGGATTATCCACAAAGTAGATGGTGGCTGTTTGGGCAGGAATACCCTGTACAGGCGCAGGAATAGTTACCGCTGTGGCTTGCCATGTAGAAGAGAGGGAGGCAAGCAGTCGCTCGCAATCGGCTTTTTCAATGTCTCCGGCGATGGTAAAGGAGGCCACAGAGGGAGATATGTAGGCGGCATAGAATGTCTTAATATCATCCATGCTGATGTTGTCAATGCTGGCTGCCGTGCCGTATTCGGGGGTGGCGAAGGTGCCGTTGGCTCCGTAGAGCAGTATGTCGCGGGTAGTCTGTGCAATGCTCCTTGGATTGGCCGAGTTTTGGCGAATCATTGATTTGGTTTGCATCTTTACGCGCTGCAAAGCCGCTTCGTCAAACCGCGGCTGCAAAAGCATCTCCTCTACCAGTTCCATCACCTTGGGGAAGTTTTTGGCCAATCCCGATATGGATATGTTCATCCCCTCAAAGCCCGACGAAACGGTAATACGCGCACCAAGCAGGCCCATGGCGCTTTCCAATTGGTCGGCGGTTTTAAGGGCGGTGCCCTCGTTCATTAGGCGGGCGTTAAGATAGGCGACTCCTCTTTTGTCTGTCGGGTCAAGCATGGCTCCGCCTCTAATAGAGATATTCGCTTGGACGATAGGTAGTTCATGATGTCCGATTCCGTATACGGCCATTCCGTTTGCAGTGGTGAAGTTCCATATTTTAGGGACAGTAATTTCGGGCCGGTTGGGGAGATAATCAGGCTCTATGGAACGGTCAAAAGCAGAAGGAGTACGCTCATAATCGTCGTCAATAAGCTGACCGGCTTCTGATTTGGATTCGATTTCATCCACCTTTTCCGTAGATACCACAGCCATGACAGAATTGGCTAAGGCAAGATTTTTTTGACCTTGAGGAACCGTGCTGAGGGTAAGGTATGTCTTTCCTTTGATATAGCGGTTATATACGTCCATGATTTGCTGCTTGGTCACCGACTGGAATTTTTTCAGTTCATTAAACGACGCCACCGGAGAGCCGCCAAACTCATTGTCGCGGGCCATCATTAACGCTTTGCCTTGAATGCTGCCCATGCGGTTGTAGAGGTTCACCTCCTGCATGATTTTGATGCGCTCTAACTCCTGCTCATTGACGCCCTCTGCTTCAAAACGGGCAAAAGCTTCGTGTATGGCCGCATATACGTCGTTTAGGTCCACGTTCTCAAAAGCCCTTACCGAAAAATGCAATTGTCCGGCCATCTCCCTCGACATGCTGTTGCCATTCACGCCGGGCGCCAATTTTTTCTCCTCTACAATCACTTTATACATGGGGGATTGTTTTCCGGAGGCAATAAGGGAGACTAAGGCAGAGAGGGCATTGGCATCTTTATGGTATTGCTCGATACCCGGAAATACAAGCACTAATTCGGGAAGTCTGGCAAAATCATCTTCCCACATCATATTCTTATTTTGGCTAAGTTGCGCAGGTCTGGGAGTGGGTCTGGGCACCTCCTTGCCTTTGGGGATTTCTCCAAAATATTTTTCAATCAACTGCTTTGCCTGCGCCTTATCAAAATCGCCGGCAAGCACCATAGTAGCGTTGTTTGGAACGTAAAATGTTGCATAAAATTCCTTTACATCTTCTATGGTGGCGCTGCGCAAGTCGTCAATCTCGCCAATGGTAGTCCAGCTGTAGGGATGCCCCTCCGGATAAAGTTCTTTGGCTATGATAATGCTCGATTGACCATAAGGCTGGGTGTCGTAGTTTTGCCGTTTCTCGTTAGACACAATGTCTATTTCCCGCTCTAATCCGCCTTGGGTTACAGTATTGATAACGAATCCCATCCGGTCGGATTCCATCCACAGTATTTTTTCAAGGGCGTCCCGAGGAACGGTTTCAAAATAGTTGGTTCCGTCTGCATTGGTCGAGCCGTTGAACGACCCGCCCATAGCGGCGATTTTTTGGAAGAATGCGTTTCTCGGAAGATTTTCGGAGCGTTGAAACAGCATGTGCTCAAAAAAGTGGGCAAAGCCGGTTTTTCCGGTTTTTTCACGCCCCGACCCCACATGGTATTGAATCGCCAACGCAACAATAGGGTCAGAATGGTCTTGATGCAGAACGATTTTTAGTCCGTTATCAAGCGTATAGCTCTCATAAGAGAGGGATGGAGTTTGATCGGGACTGCTGCATGCAAAGGCAAACAGCAAAACGGATACAACGGATAGTTGTTTAAGGTGTTTATTCATAGAAGTTGGTGTTAGGTTATTTTGGGGGCAAATGTAGAAAACTTTTGCAGATTGTTGGAAAAAAACTACCCCAAATATACTATATAATTTATAATGAGCGTGGCGAACTACTTTCATTTTATTTGACCAAAGGCAATGTTGATGACCGCAATCCGAGGCATATCAAGGTGTAGTGTGACAAACCATTCGGAGAGTACTCGTGGACAAGGATTATATTTTACAGACTTTGTTGTTCTTAGCTGTTGCTTAAACGAAACTGACATTAATAATGAAACCTAATGGTTCTCTTTATGTTGGGGTGTAGGCTGTGGGCTACGGGGCAGCCGGAGGCAGAGGCTTCAATAATGCGCTTTTCTCTGGCGGTATAGCGATTGGCGGGGAGGTGAATGTCTAAGATGATTTCCCCTATGCGGCGGGGGCTGTCGGTCATAATCTTTTGGGTTTCAATGCGGGCTCCTTCAATGGAAAAGCCATGGGTTTGAGCGGCAATGCCTGCAATGGTGAGTAAACATGAGCCTAAGGAGGCGGCAAAAAGGTCGGTAGGGGAAAAAGCCTCTCCTTTGCCGTGGTTGTCGGTGGGGGCATCGGTGATGATGCGGGAGCCGGATTGATTGTGGGAGGCTTGGGTTCGCAATTGACCCTGATAGATGGTAGTAATGGTTGCCATGTTATGAATACGCTATTATAATAAGGTACGTTAAGGTTGAATAGGATGGGCTAATTTAGAAATATGAGAGCGGATGCGGGAGCCCAGCCCCGCAGCCGGCAGGTCTTCTGTAATGGCGCCTATGAGGGTGGCAGAGCTACAGTTGTGGATTGTCACCTGTACATAATCCCCAACTTTACTGTTTTCTTTGGGAAATACGCAAACTTTGTTCTGAGGACTGCGGCCAAAGTATTCCAAAGGGGAGCGTTTGGATGGACCTTCTATCAATACCTCAAAGGTTTTGCCTATGTCGCGCCGGTTGCTTTCTAAAGAGATTTGGTTTTGCAGGGCAATAATTTCGTTGAGACGCTGGGTTTTAACCTCTTCGGGCACGTTATCTTGATACATTTTGGCGGCTTTGGTACCGGGCCGCTCGGAATACTGGAACATAAAGGCTTGGTCAAACTTGACTTGATTCATCAGAGAGAGGGTGTTGGCGTGGTCTTGGGGGGTCTCGTCGCAAAAACCGGCAATAAAATCGCCGGAGACAGCACAGTCGGGCAGGATTTCGCGGATGGTTTTAATCCGCTCTAAGTATTCCTCGCGGGTATACTTGCGGTTCATCTTCTTGAGTATTTGATTGCTGCCTGACTGTACGGGCAGGTGAATATGGTTGCAAATGTTGGGGTACATGGCCATGGTGTACAGCACCCCGCTGCTCATGTCTTTGGGATGAGAGGTAAGAAAACGTACCCTCAGTTTGGGGTCAATCAAGGCCACAAGTTCGAGCAGTTGGGCAAAGTTAAGGTATTTGGTTGGGTCATGGGAATCCGCCCAAAGGTAGGAATCCACGTTTTGCCCCAACAGACAAACTTCTTTGTAGCCGTTGGCTACCAATTCGATAACTTCCCGCTCGATGCTTTGGGGGTCCCGGCTGCGTTCCTGTCCCCGCACAAAAGGCACCACGCAATAGGCGCAGGCGTTGTTGCAACCGCGGGTAATGGAAACAAAGGCGCTGACTCCGTTTGTATCCATTCGAACCGGAGATATGTCGGCATAGTTTTCTTGGGGATTAAATCGGGTTTCGATTTGTTTATTTCCCTGACTTACAGCCTCCAATAATTTTGGCAGTTGGCGATAAGCGTCCGTCCCGACCACTAAATCCACGGCGACGTGGTTCAAGAGTTCTTTCTCAAGCCTCCCGGCCATGCAGCCCAATACGCCCACCTTTAGGGCGGGCTTCTTCTTTTTTTGCAGGCGAAACAGGTCAAGCCGGCCTAAGATACGTTGTTCGGCATTGTCGCGAATAGAACAGGTATTCACCAAGATAACATCGGCTTTATCCATCTCTTGGCATAGAGAATAACCGGCATCCTGCATCACAGAAACCACCACTTCGCTGTCGTTTACGTTCATCTGACAACCGTATGTCTCTATGTAGAGTTGAGGCAGCAGGGCGTTGGGTACAGGTCGAATGGTATGAAATTTGTTGGTCATTACAGACGAATTTGCGTACAAATGTAGTATTTTTTCTACCTTTGTGTACTTAACAGATGCTTATGCCAACAAGAATTTTTCGTTTTACGCTGCTGCTTGCAGGGCTTTTTTTGCTGACCTCCTGTTTTTCTTATCGTGATATTGAGGTGAAAGACTTTAATATAGACAACGTAAGTATGCAGGGTACAAGGATTGTAGCAGACTTTTCGGCCACGGTGCATAACCCCAACCGCGGTTTTGTAATCCAAAGTGCGGAGGGTGTATTTAACCGCGGGCAACAACCCTTTGCCACTGCGCAGCTTTTACAGGCGCTGACCGTTGCCGGCAGGTCGGAGCAGCGCTGTTCGGGGCAATTGGAACTCACGCTTCAAGACCTCTTTGCCGCATTGCAAATGGGGATTGATTACAGAACATGGGATATCAGTTCGTTTCTCTTTACGGGCGATATGCGCATAAAATCGGCCTGTATCAAGAAAACCTTTAGCTACAAAGATACGCCCTTGACTCAAATTATTAATAGTCTGTAATATACAATGCACATGAAAAGATATCTGTTCTTGCTGATTGCCGTTTTGGTTGCAGTTCCGGCTTCTGCCCAAGTATTGGACTCTTCGTTGTTGCACCGCAGTATTTTTGAACTGCTGTCCGCTACGGGGCCCAACAACAACAGGGTGGTCTTAGTCCAACCCGAAGCCTTACATCAAGCGGTGCAGCAGCAAATACTTCAAAACACATCCAAGAGGATTCAAGGCTTCCGAATCCGGATTTTCAGCAGCAACCTGCAAACTGCCCGCAGCGCCTCCTTAGCCGTATTGGAGGAGTTTCAGCGCCAGTACCCCCATATTCCGGCTTATTTGGACCACAGAGATATTGATTTTAGGGTAACGGTGGGCGATTTCAGAACCAAATCAGAGGCCGAGCGATTAAAGAGGGTACTCACGACCCAGTACCGGTCGGCCATTGTGATTAGGGAAGCCATTGCCTATCCCGCGCTCTAAGCACTGTATGCTCATAAACCGTTTCGCCCGTATGGTTGACAAAAAGAAACCGTACACTGTTGTCCAAGACCGTGAATACTGAAAAGCCCGGGTCGGGGTTTCCAAATATCATCCCTTCCACCTCATCAATTTCGTACACCGGACGCGACTGCGAGGCCGACGAATTTACAACGTAATGCACCTTGCTCCCCGTGCGATGGATATGCTGGAAGTTGTGAATATGTCCGCAGATGTAGAAATCAACGCCGTGTTTTTCAAACAACGCGCCCACACGCTTTTGCATATCGGTTCTTTCATGTGCCTCTTTGGTTGTTTTGGCATAAACCGGATGATGCCCGACTACGATTTTCCAGCGGTCGTTCGAGCCAAGGAGTACCGAATCTAACCAATTAATTTGCCGCTCAATAGATTGCTCGCTGGCATCTGAATATATATGTTCTTCATGGTCAAGTTGGCGGTATTTTTCGATTAATGGCGTGGTGTCAATAAACACGAACAAGATATTGTTTTTTCTGCCGATGCGTTGTGTCATCGTAAAGTATCGCTCCGGAGCATTCCAACGTTCGCTGACCTTAGAATAGTCTATGATGGCTTGAACGCAGCCTTGGTATTCGTGGTTCCCCAAAACAACATACCACGGAATGGCGTGTAGAGACGGAGCGGTGTAGATGTCTTCGATTCTTTCATTCCAAACAGTATCTTCCACGCCGATTACTCCGACATGATGAATGGGGTCGCCGGCGATTGCCATAAAATCAATCCGGTTATCTTGGGCAAAACGCCCCATGAGTTCGGCAATGGCTTTTTGTTCCGATTCACCGATGCGTCCCATATCGGAAGCCACGATGAAACGAATTTCGCTTGTCTTTTGCGTACAACTTCCGGCAAAAGCCGCAACAAGCAGAAGCCACAAAAAGAGTCTCTTCATTTGTTAATTCTTAATGCCAAAGGCGCCATACCGAGCTGCCGGAGCAGGCGTTTTGTATTCCTTTCCGTCAATAACTAATCCGGTCGAGCCAAAATAGGGGGCAAAGTCTCCGGAAAACGTGTTGCGTGGAGTCTTGCCGTTTGCGCCGACGAGTACGGGCGAACCTGCGTGAACGTGGAAATCCCAAGAAGGATTAAACATGTCTTCTCCCAAAGGGACGCCGTTAAACGGGAAGTTTACAAAATTCGGGTCGGGCGAACCGGGGGCAGTCGCTATAAGACTGGTTTCGTCAATTTTTGGAAAGCCGGCAGCATAACCGGCATAATTGTGCCAATAATCCGGGTCGGCAAAAGTATATCCTTCAAACGCCGTCATAATAACCGCTCCTCCCACGTGTATACCTGTCCATTGTTGTGAGCCGGAAGCATAGAAGTTATAACCGACCATCGAATTGTGGTCGGCTCCGTTGCTTGGGTCCGGACGGTCGAGGCTTGGGGTTTTGAGCATGAATTTACTGTTCAGTATCAAATTGTTGTAAACGCTCGCCAAAGCGCCTTTTTCCAAAAAGATGGAACCGCCCTTGAGGTTTTTGGTGCGACGCCAGCCCGAATTTACAATCGTGTTGTTGTATGCGCGTATCATTGCTTGATGTCTGGTAGGCCCTTGACCTGAGGACGAAAGTTTCAAAGCGTTTGAATTGACAGAAAAACATAGATTATAGGCGATGTCTACCTGCACGCCGGCTTTCATGTTGATGCCGTCGTTATCATCTTTGCCAACAGTGTGAATCAGATTGTTGGCAACAATCGCCTTTCCGCCCATGAAATACATCGCATCCGAATTGGCATAGCGGAATGTGCTGTTGATTACGACAATCTTACCCTCCGGATTGTTGGAAAGAATCCCTGCCGTTTGGTCTTTGTCGGCAACGTTCAAACCGGCTAAAACCGACTGCGAAGCAGCGCCGCACAACGCTCCGGTATACTCAACAATCACATTGTCGAAAAGCAATTCCGAAAAATTATCGCCACCGACAAAACCGCCCCACAAGCCTGCATACTTGTTTGCTGCGGTACGCTTGTTTTCTGTAACCGTTACCAATATCGGATACTCCTTTGTGCCTTTCAAGTAAAGGCTACCCTCTACAAAAAACTCAATGGGCGCTCCCGATGTGCCAACCGGACCATCCTGTACAATAATGGTTACGCCTTCTTCAACAGTGAGTTTTTTTCCCTGCTCAACCCGAATTTGGTCGTTGATGTACACAATCGAATGTTTGGTCCACACGCCTTCGACGGCTCCGCTTTGCGTACCAAAATCGGACAGCGAAACAACTACCGAACATTCGCCGTAAATGGTGGCATTGACTGCCGATACCGCCCTAATGACGGCAGTTCCCACGCCGATAGCGGTAATCGTACCGTTTTCGACCGTTGCTACATTTTTGTCGGACGACCCCCACACCAAATTCTTGTCGGCGGTATTTTCCGGAAAAAACGAGACCGCAAGGTTGTGCGTTTCGGTCGGCTTAAGCATTTTGCTTGTTTCCGACAGTGTGATACCTGCCAATGAGGTATCTTCGTCTTTGTTGCATCCTGCGAATCCTGCGCATAAAGCAACTGCTGCTGTTAAAGATACGAGTAATCTTTTCATAAAAATAAAATTTAAAAATGATGTAATTAATTTATAATTTATACCTTAGTCCTATTATGAAGTGTTGGCCGTAATATTCCTTTCGTTCCAAGAGTCCGCCATTTTTCCGCGCAACACCCTCTAACCGGTTGTCGGCAGGATTGGGATGAATGTAGCGAAACATTGGAGTATTAAGCAGATTGGACGCCTTTGCAAACACGATAAGCCTGATTTTTGAGAAAAATTTTTCCACCGAGGCGTCCAATCGAAAATATTCCGCTTCCCAAGTATCTTGATTTATGTATCTCGAAATGTAGGCAATCCGTTTGCCGGTGTATGAACATGCAATTTGTCCCTCCCAGCCGCTTTGGACGTCTTTGTAAAGCAATGAAAGGTTCGCCACATGCGCCGCCTGTCCAAACAGCATACGGGTCTGACTTACTTCTCTGATGATTGTTTTTTCGTCGGCGTTGGGGTCGGGGTTGTCCATAAGCAGCCATTTGAGCGTGGTGATTTGTGAATGGGTCAGCGTGTAGTTGGCCTTAATGCCCAATCGCCTAAAATATTTGGTTGCGTCTATTTCGATGCCCGCATTGTGTGCGTTGCCAAAATTTAAAGGCATGTGGTACGCTTCCTGCCCCATGGCAATCATCCCGTATTCAATCGGGTCTTGGATGTACTTGTAGAACGCGCCTACCATGAATTGTTCGCCGGGACTCGGGAAAAACTCGTAACGCAGGTCTATGTTGTCGGCAACTGTGTGGCGTATTTCGGGATTCCCGCGCTCGTTGTAGTCTTCAAACATTTTTGCGTAGGGCACAATTTCAAAAAAACTGGGGCGATTGATGGCCTTCACGTATGAAAACCGCAAATTCGATTTTTGGTTCAGTGCGTATCGGGCATGCACACTGGGCAACCACTCGTAATAATCTTGAAATCCGGTATTTTCTATTCCTTGAAGCGCAAATTTGAGGTCGTATCCTTGACGGGTATGCTCCATGCGCAGTCCGGCAATCAAATGAATGTGTGCAAAAGTCGTTTTTACCTGCGCATATCCGGCGGTTATTTTTTCGGAAGCGTCGTAGTTGAGCGGGTCGCTGAGCGTTGCCGAAGTAAACACCTCCTGCTTGATTTCGTCGAAACGATTCCAGTCGGTTCCTTTGTACTGTATCGAAGGAGTGGGCCTGAATGAGTATTCATGGAAGTGGCTCTCGCGGACTTTGTCGCGGTACATTCCCCCTGCCGACCATTCAAACCTCATGGCTCCTGCATGAGCTTCATAAGTCAAGTTTGCGTGAACCGCTTTGTCTTTGTCGGAATTGTCTTCCCAACGGCGCGTTGCGCTCATGATGGGGTCTGTATACACATGCTCATTATCCACGCGCAGACGAATGGTTGCATTGTCGGGCGTTTCGTTGTACGCATTTCCGTAGGCAAGCGCCCAATTGAAGCGTAGTTTTTTGTCTGCGAAATGATGTATTCCCTTCATCGTTGAACTGAAAATGGATTGATGATTCCACCTCATGCGATAGGATTGCGTGGTCTTGTCCACTGCGTCGCGCACCTGTTTGTTTTGAAAATCCATATAGGCGTTGTACCACATTAGTTGGTGATTTGGATTCAGACGAATATCGAATTTTGCGTGCGTTCCCATGCGTTTTTGTTGGCTTGAATAGTACCGGTGTGTGACATGCTGTGTTCCATCTGCTCCCGAAGTGCCGCCGTACATGTCGCTGGCGCTTCCGCGAAAAGCATCGGAATAACTTGCCGCGACCATAATTCCCAATACATTATTAAATACCCGTCCGCCTGCCGAGAAGCCCCCCGCAAGGCTTGCCGGCGGCGCGGTTCGTTCTGTCATTACAAGGTTTTGGGTAGTAAAGTCAGACGTTTTGAAAGGGTATCCGACTCCGTATTTCCTGTTGGGAGACTGACGATTGATTCCCGAATGGTCGAATGTCTGATAATGGCGCGAAAAGAACTGCACATTGAAGCCGGTAGACATATTGGCGTTCACCTGCACGCGCTCCGGCGCATCTTTCATTATCATATTTACCGCTCCGCCGATTCCATCTCCTTCCATATCGGCAGTAAGCGCCTTTGTAACTTCCAATCTGTCTAATAATTCCGAAGGGAAAATGTCCAAAGGCACAAAACGGTTCTTGTTGTCGGGCGAAGGAATTTTGATGCCGTTCACCAATGTATAATTGAAACGCTTGTCCATTCCCCGCAGCAGCGCGTATTGTCCTTCCCCGCTGCTGTTGCGCTCCATGGTTACTCCGGACATGCGCTGAATTACGTCGGCAACAGTCATATCCGGCGACAGTTCGATGGCGCGGGCGCTTACCACGTTCATCACATTCATCGCCGACCTCTCTATCATGCGGGCGCTGTAATCCGTGCGTCCGCTGTTTGTGGCCGTAACCACTACTTCGCCAATCATGGCCACATCTTCTTCGAGCCGGATTACGATAGGCATACTATTCTCAACAACAATTTCTTGCAATATGTAGCCGAGAAAAGATACAGTTATTTTTGCCGGAAATATAGTTACATTTGCAATGCTAAACGAGCCGTCGAGACCACTCGCTGCGGCTCTTGGTTGACTGCCATGCAGAACGATGGATGCGCCGATGATGGTTTCATCTGTTGCAGCATCTAAAACCCTGCCGCGGATGGTTTGGGCAATAAGTCCGCCCGAAAAAACCGGACAGAACAATAGAAAAAAAACCAATAATTTTCTATAATTTGCAGAAACAGAGTACATACTATCGAGTAAAAGATAAAATTTCATGTGGTAAAAGTATGGCTCCGATGTTAATGGAATATTGCGGTTGGATGAAGTTTTGGTTAAGATTTTTGCCACCTGCGGTTTTTTCTATAACTTGCCGTCTCTTATTATTGTAACACGATGAAAAAACTCCTCTTGCTTGTTGCCGTCTTATTGTTGGGCAAACTCTATGCCCAGCAACAACCTCAAAACAATCCGGTAGTGCTTGCTTATGTAACCTCATGGAGCAGTATCCTGCCCGACCCCGATTATGTAACCCATATTAATTATGCTTTTGGGCATGTGAATGAAAGCTTTAACGGAGTAATCATCAACAGGCCGCCTCGCCCCGGCAGCAATGTTCCGGACGGACGTGCAACCGCTGAAGACAGGCTAAGGTCTGTGGTGGAATTAAAGAAACAAAAACCTTCCCTCAAGATATTGCTTTCCATAGGCGGTTGGGGCAGCGGTCGTTTTAGCGAAATGGCTGCCGACCCCGTCAACCGATTGGCCTTTGCCGCCGATTGCCAAAGGCTGATTTTGGAATTTGGATTGGATGGAATCGACATGGACTGGGAATACCCCACCAGTTCCGCCGCCCGGATTTCATCCTCGCCGGAGGATACGGACAATTTCACTTTGTTGATGCGCGACATACGGCAAGCCATCGGCAAAGACAAATTGCTGACTTTTGCCTCTGCTGCAAATGCAGGGTATGTTGATTTTAGAGCTGTTGACCCTTATGTGGATTTCATTAATATCATGACTTACGACTTTGAGCTTAACGGGTCTGTGCATCATGCGGGGCTTTTTCGCTCCGGATTAACGGGAGAAGCGGGGAGGGGCATTTCGTGTGAAGAATCTGTGGAAAAGCACATTGAAGCCGGCGTTCCCATACATAAATTGACCTTGGGAATCCCTTTTTACGGTCGAGGTCGCGACAGCATTCCGGCTTCGGTCAATTTCAATAATACCATTGTAAGAGATGGAGTATTGGGCGTCATTGTTAGGGGAGATATTGTTCAACTAAAAGGACATAAGGATATGTGGGACGATGTAGCGCAGGCTTCTTACTGGGTGGACGCCGATGGAAAATTTGTCTTGACCTATGAAACGCCCAAGTCCATAGCCGCCAAATGTGCGTGGCTAAAGCAAAAAGGAATGTTGGGCGCCATGTATTGGGAATATGCCGGAGACGACCCCCATGGGACGCTCAGAAAAGCCGTGTATTACGGAGTTAGGTGCCATTTGGCGACAGCACAGTAGAAACGAAAAAAAGAATAGACATGAAGAAAAATCTGACAACATTACTGTTTTTGACTTCTGTAATAACCACATTCGGACAAGAAGTAAAGCATTATGATTTTAAGGTAAAA
>WRBG01000007.1 GCA_009784635.1 Bacteroidales bacterium
CCCGAATTGACACAGGAAGCATACGGTTTGTTAAACCTCAATCTTGCTTTCAGACTCCAAAAACCAATGCTCCATGTCTCGTTTTTCTGCAACAACGTCACCGACAAAAACTATATCATCAGCGCAGGCAACACAGGAATGATGTTTGGCGTTCCGACTTTCGTACCCGGACTTCCCAGAATGTTTGGCGCAAAACTATCGTGGAGGTGGTAGCCGTTAACAGTTTTTGACATTTTTTACAGACGACAGGCAATCTTTGGCACGCTTTTTGCAATTACTATTAGCGAATAGTTTTTTCAATTAGGTTTTAGGTTAAGTAGTGCAAGGGGCCGCGCAGGGAATGTGCCGCCCTTTGCCAGTTATAGGGGGGGCCATGCTTGCAGATTCCCGAATTTTGCCTATCTTTGCGGGCCTTTTCTCGAGAAGATAAGGAAGTTTATACATTAACTTAAAAATTAAAATGTTATGGCAGTTAGAATCCGCCTTGCCCGTCATGGGAAAAAAAATTACGCTTTCTTTCATGTAGTAGTCGCCGACAGTCGCGCACCCCGGGACGGTCGTTTTATTGAACGAATCGGCAGCTACAACCCCAACACCAATCCGGCTACTATCGAATTAGATGTAGACAAAGCCCTCCAATGGCTGAACAACGGAGCCCAACCTTCGGAAACTTGTCGCCGTATCCTTTCCTACAAAGGTGTACTGCTCAAGAAACACTTGATGGAGGGAGTAAAGAAAGGCGCTTTGACCGAGGAGACCGCCAACGCCAAGTGGGAAGTCTGGTCAGAGGAAAAAGCCCAAAAGGTTGCCAACAAAAAGAGCAATCTGGAGCAGGAAGGCCGCAACCAGCGCAAAGTCCGCTTACAGGCCGAGGCCAAGGTAAATGAAGAAAAAGCAGCCGCTTTAGCCAAGAAACGGAGCGATGTAGCCCGTAAGGCCGCCGAAGAAAAAACGGCCTTAGCCGCAGCAGAGGCAGAGGCAACCGAACAGGAAGCAGTCGAGGCCGTGGAAGAAGCGTCCGCAGCAGAAGCCACAGAAGGAGAAGTTCAAGCATAAACAGCAGTTTTCAAGCCATGATAGAGCCTGCTTTATTAAGGCCTGTAGCGGAAGTACTCAAACTTTTTGGGAACAACGGAACCTTGATTGTCAAATTCCGTCCCCATGTGTTGGCATGTTTTAACCAAACAGAGCCGGTATTCGCCCTTATGGACGGAATACCGGTTCCTTTTTTTATTGCTTCTTTTGAAGCCAAAGGCCACGACCGCGCCCGGATTCTTTTTGACTCTATCCATCGGGAGGAACATGCCCTTGAATTGGTAGGTAAAACACTTCTCCAACAAGAATCTGAGCCTATGGCAAATAAACGCAACCAACAGCGTCTTGAAGACCCCAATAAGTGGATTGGCTTCACCGCCTCCGATGAAAAGCTGGGACAGTTAGGCTCTGTAGACGCCTTCATGAACTGGCCCAAGAACCCCTGCCTCAGCATCCGGCCCAACAAAGGAACAGCAAGTTTTTTGGTACCCTTTCAGCAGGCATTAATCCAAGATATTGATTTAAAATCCAAACACATCAACCTAATCCTTCCGGAAGGCTTGGCAGAGGTTAACGGTTGAGTGGCGACTTTAATCTTTACTCCATTAATTTCTTGTACTTAAAGCGTTTGGGCGTAAGGTCGCCCAAGCGGCGTTTTTTGTTCTCTTCGTATTCGGAATAGCTGCCCTCAAAGAAGTAGACGGACGAATCGCCCTCAAAGGCCAAGATATGGGTGGCGATTCGGTCCAAAAACCAGCGGTCGTGGGAGATGATGACGGCACAGCCGGCAAAGTGTTCCAATCCTTCTTCCAGCGCCCGTATGGTATTTACATCCACATCATTGGTCGGCTCGTCTAAAAGCAATACATTGGCTTCTTCTTTAAGCGTCAATGCCAAGTGCAGTCGGTTGCGCTCTCCTCCGCTCAATACCCCGCATTTTTTCTCTTGGTCGGCGCCCGAAAAGTTAAACCGCGAAACATAGGCTCTGGCGTTTACATCGCGATTGCCCAAGCGCACAAATTCGCTGTTTTGCGAAATCGTTTCATACACCGTCTTATTGGGGTCAATATATCTGTGCTGCTGGTCCACATATGCAATTTTTACGGTTTCTCCTACGGAAAAATCCCCTTTATCTGCCTGCTCCAATCCCATAATCAGACGGAACAGCGTGGTTTTGCCGACTCCGTTGGGGCCAATCACCCCTACAATACCTCCTTGGGGAAGTTTAAACCGCAAATCCTCAAAAAGCAGTCTGCCCTCATAACCTTTGGCCACGCCCAAGGCATCTATTACCTTCTCTCCCAAACGGGGGCCGTTGGGAATAAATATTTCCAAGCGTTCCTCTTTTTGTTTTCCATCTTCATGGAGCATCTTTTCGTAAGCGCCCAAACGCGCCTTGGATTTGGCATGCCTCGCTTTAGGCGCCATACGCACCCATTCCAACTCCCGCTCCAGCGTCTTGCGCCGCTTGCTTTCCTGCTTTTCTTCCCGGGCCAACCGTTGGGACTTTTGGTCTAACCATGAACTGTAGTTTCCCTTCCACGGAATGCCTTCTCCCCTGTCCAATTCCAAAATCCATCCGGCCACATTATCCAAAAAATAACGGTCATGGGTTACGGCGATTACCGTACCCTTATACTGTTTAAGATGAGCTTCTAACCACTGTATACTCTCGGTATCCAAGTGGTTGGTAGGCTCGTCCAACAGCAAGACGTTAGGCTCCCGCAACAAAAGACGGCACAAGGCCACCCGGCGACGCTCCCCTCCGCTCAAGTGGGCCACCGGCGCATCGGGGTCGGGGCATTGAAGGGCGTCCATCGCCCGTTCCAGTTTGGCGTCTATCTCCCAGCCGTTGACCTGTTCGATTTTTTCGGTTAATTCCCCTTGGCGTTCAATCAAGCGGTTCATCTCATCGTCGTCCATGGGCTCTAAAAAGCGGGCGTTCACAGCCTCATAATCGGCCAACAGATTTACCACCTCCTGTACGCCTTCCTGCACCACTTCCTTTACGGTTTTACGGTCGTCTATTTGGGGTTCCTGCTCCAACAGGCCCACAGAATAACCCGGAGCCCAAACCACCTCGCCCTGATAGGACTTTTCTACGCCGGCAATAATTTTGAGCAGGGTTGACTTGCCCGAACCGTTTAGGCCAATGATTCCAATCTTGGCTCCGTAAAAGAAAGAGAGATAAATATCCTTTAGGATTACTTTATTGTTGTTAGGCAGGATTTTCCCCACCCCGTTCATAGAAAAAATAATTTTTTCGTCGGCCATAGCGGTAATGATTATTGTTGCTGTTGATTTTTACGATGCAAAGATAGGCTTTTATGTATAGCCACAAAATCATCCGGCGACAAGCCCTTCTCCCTTAAAAAAGCCCGATAAAAAGTGCGTCTGTTGTTAAAACCGCAAACCAAGGCGGCATCATATAGAGTATCCTTGCTTTGCATTACGGATGCCCCTCCACTTAGGAGTTCCTCTATGCGTAACTGATTCACATAATTGCAAAAATTATTACCGGATATAAAAAAAATAGCTCGGGAGAGATAGTTGCGGTTGGTGCCTATTTTTCGACTCAATGAGTCCGCGCTCAGTCGGGAATCCAAGTAATATTTGCTCCGTTTTAGCTCTTTATCCACCAATGCGGCCAATGTGTGTAAACGAGTCAAAGACATACCGTATGGCTCATACTTAGCCTTTATCTCCTGCCCAAAAACATAGTATAACAGCATCCTTCATGGGGAGTGCTTTTGCTTTCTGCACCATTCGCCCGGCGTCATTCCGGTATTTAGTTTAAAGGCGACCGTAAAGCTGGCCATAGAGGTAAAACCCACCCTTTTGCAAAGTGTCGGCAAGGGAATGGGTCCTTCTTCTGCCACCAAGCGTTGGGCCTCCCTAATCCGGTAGGTGTTTATAAACTGATTGAAATTTTGGTCGAGCTTTTCGTTCAACAGCCTTGACACGTATGTCTTGTTGGTAAAGAGTCGGGCGGCAATATCCGCTACATTTACGCCGGCCTTTAAATAAGGCTTATCCGTTTCAAAGTACGACACAATACGCCGGTACAATTCATCGTCGGCCAAGGCCCCGGCCCGGACGGAATAAACAGCGCTTTCTTCTGTGAGCAGGGCGGGCAGCCTCAATTCAAGGTCTCGGCGGGGGATAATCATGCGTCCTTTGGTAAAGATATACCTAAACAACAAGGCGTGAGTCAGCCATATACCCGATTGAAGGATCAACCAGTAAGGCGTATCTAAAGGCAGCAGCCACAAGGGAAAACCGGCCACGCTTACAATCCCTCCCATACAGGCAACAATTTTTATATGCCTGTCCAAGTATTTTAACTGTCCGGCGCGGACCCGAATCCAATAAAACAAATAAGCGTACAGCGATGCTTGAGCCAGCCAAATAGCAGCGCCTAAACCACGCAGACCCACAGACCTAAAGGCCGACATACCTACTGCCTCTCCTATACAGAGGGCAGCCAATAGTCCGCCAAAAGAAGCGACCAAAAACATAGACCATTTTTTAAAGGAAATCCGACTTTCCAATATGGAAAACCGGACATACAGCAATATGGGAAAAACCGCTATATGCAGGAGGAGAATCCGAACTAAATAACTGTCTTCCAAAATACTATGCGACACAAAACTGGCCGTAAACAGGTGTAAAAAATAGAATACCCCCATACAGAAAAAAGTGTACGCAAGTATTTTACGCCCTTGAATTTGGGCGCGCAGTTCCGGGGGCGCTTTCTTGAAATCAAACACGGTAATGCCTACGGCAATAGCATAGAGCATGCAGATGGTCATTTCACATACAAAATACAAAGCAATGGTCTGGCTCATTGTAAAAAATTTTTTCCAAATATACGCATATATTTAAAAAGAAACCTACCTTTTTGAACAGATTAGTAAGATTTATAGGATTTTAAATTTTTTACAACGGGGCCGTTTAAAAATCTAAATTTTTTGCCACCTGCAATTCCGGGTCAAGGGCTCCATAAAAGAAATAAAAAGCCTGTTCCTCCATAGGAGTGTTACGTCCTATATAAGCCCGTATCAGAGACAGGATATAATGTTCGCTTTCCTCCCATTCTCCCGTCTTGGGCCTCAGTCCTTGACCGGCGGCGTAGTCTAAAAACAAGGCGCTCAGATTAAGCCTGCGGTAAAAAGCCTCTAAGTCCTGCATGTTTGTAATTCTCTGAAGCTCTGTTCTATTCCTATCGGCCAAACCATGGCTAAACCGAATCATTAGGTTTTTGCGGTTTGCCTGTGCAAAAAAGCTGTTCAGCCGGGTAGTATCCATGGGTACAAATACGTCCGGAATAATCCCTCCGCCTCCGTAAACCACCTTTCCTTGAGGCGTAAGGTATTTTAAGGAGTCGTTTTTGGGAATGCTGTCGTATGAGGTAAGCTCTCCGTGCCGGTAACGCTCCCATATATCGTAGCGATAACTATCCCGTCCTTGGTCATAAGGACGTTGTAAGCAACGACCGGTAGGGGTGTAATAACGGCCCACAGTCAAGCGGATGCCCGAATAATCGCTGAAATAGATGGGCTCCTGCACCAAGCCCTTGCCGTAGGAACGGCGACCCACAATCGTGGCTCGGTCGTTGTCCTGCAGGGCGCCGGCCAAAATCTCGCTGGAAGAAGCAGATGCCTCGTTAATCAGTATGGCCAAAGGTATATCCGAGGCCAAGCCTTGGGTTCTGGCAAAATGATTTTGACGGGGGCGGCGGGCTCCCTCTTGATATACAATCAATGTTCCCTTGTCTAAAAACTCTCCGGCAATGCGCAAGGCAGGCTCCATATAGCCCCCGCTGTTGCCGCGGAGGTCAAAAATCAGTCTTTTCATGCCCTGCGATGTCAATTCAGCCAAGGCATTTAATACTTCTTCGTAGCTTGTTCTGTTAAACTTCGACAATAGAATATAGCCGGTTTGGTCGTCTACCATATAAGCCACAGTCACGCTTTTGTCGGGAATCTTGTCCCGGACGATGGCAATGGCAACAAGTTCTTTTAATCCATAACGCTGCACTTGAATCGTTACATTGGTCCCACGGGGCCCCCTCAACAATCTGACAATACTGTCCTGCGCCATGCCCACTCCGGCCACCGTTTGTTCGTTTACGGCAATGATACGGTCTCCCGCCTGTACCCCTGCCCGCTCCGAGGGGCCTCCTGTTACTACGCTGCTGACCACCACCGTATCGTTGGTGACGTTAAAATAGACGCCGATGCCGTCAAAATTACCTTCCAGCGCCTCGTCTGCCTCTTTGAGTTCAACAGGCGGTAAATACACCGAATGGGGGTCCAATGCGCCCAAAATGGCGGGCAGGGCATCCTCTACGATTTTGCCGGCATTTATAGGGTCAACATAGTTTTTTTCTATCTGGTCCAAAACAAGATAGAGCTTGTCCCACCGACCGGAAGGCAGATGAACATAGCGGCGGCTGCGGTAGCGCTCCCCAAGCAAGAGGGCAAGCAGTACCACAATAATAACCAGATATATGCGCCGTATGGTAAAGAAACCGCGATTAGAGTATTCCATAGGATTTTATATTATTCATAACGTTTTACTTCTATACCTGCCCGTTTCAACAAATCCACACCGTCGGGCTTATGGTAGGCTTCTTTGTACACTACCCGTATGATTCCGGCTTGAATGATAAGTTTGGCACATTCCATACAGGGCGAGGAAGTAATGTAAAGGGTAGCCCCCTCGCTGCTGTTGCTCGACCGAGCCACTTTGGTAATGGCATTGGCCTCTGCATGCAACACATACGGCTTGGTAATCCCCTGTTCGTCTTCACATACATTCTCGAATCCCGAAGGAGTGCCGTTGTAGCCGTCCGAAATAATCATCCGGTTTTTTACCAACAGCGCCCCTACTTGACGCTTGCGGCAATAGGAATTTTGGGCCCAGACGTCCGCCATTTCCAAATAACGCCTGTCAAACTGTTCTTTTTTGTCCATTATCTTTGACTAATTATTGCGGTAGAGGTAACGCTTGATGCTCTTTTTAGGAGTCTTCTCAAACTCTTCGGGAAATATCTGAATCTTGGCCACTTTTGCGTAGTTGGGCTGTTCTTCGTTGAGCAAACGCAGGTTTTCGTCCATAATCGCCTGCAATTCTTGATCACTGATTTGCCTTTCTGCCGCCAATTCAAAATTGGGATAAACCAAAGCCACCAATCTTCCGTCCTTTTCTATGACCAACGATTCGGTTACATAGGGCAGATTGTCCAACGCGCTCTCAATCTCCTCGGGATAAATATTCTGTCCCGACGACCCTAAAATCATGCTCTTGTACCTGCCTTTGATAAATACAAAGCCTTCGCTGTCCATGGTGGCCATGTCTCCGGTTTTAAGCCAGCCGTCCGAGGTAAAAGTTGCAGCCGTAGCTTCGGGGTCTTTAAAATACCCCAACATGACATTGTCCCCCTTGGTTTGCAGTTCGCCGGGGATATTTTCAGGGTCGGGAGAATCAATTCTGACTTGCATACGGGGCGCAGCATAACCGCAGGAGTAGGTTTTATTGGTGCGCCAAGGTGCGTAAGTAACAATCGGCCCACATTCGGTCATGCCGTAGCCAACGGTGTAAGGAAAACCTATTTTCTTGAAAAATTGCTCGGCCTCCCGATTAAATGGAGCCCCTCCAATGATAGCCTCCACAAAGTTGCCGCCAAAGACCTGAAATAAGGTGTCGTGTATCTTGTTCCTAATTTTTTGTTCAATCACCGGCAATCTTAGCAACACCCTCATAGACATTTTGTTTAACATGGGTTGCAGCTTGTTTTTATATATCTTTTCAATAATCAGAGGCACCGCAATAATTACTTTAGGGCGCACATCGGCAAAAGCTTCCATGATAATCTTGGGCGTAGGCATTCGGGTAAGAAAATGTACATGGACGCCCACGGTCATCTCATGCAAAAACTCGAACAACATGCCGTATACATGGGCCATCGGCAACATGGAAACCATTCTTTCTCCGGAGGTTAATTCGGGAAGTACCTCTCTGGCAAAAAGCACATTAGAATACAAACTGCGATAAGGCAGCATCACGCCTTTGGAAAAACCGGTGGTGCCCGAAGTATAATTTATCATGGCCAATTCCTCCGGCTGGTCAAGGTGATAACTAATGTGTTCGGCGGTAAAATTCTTAGGATATTTTTTACCGAATTTTTCATTGAGGCGTTCTCTGACTTCCAAAATATGGGAATCTTTGGCGTAAGGAATTGAAAAGTCGCTTATCAAAATCACCGCCTCTAAATTAGGCATTTCCGCCTCTGACAGTCCTTCCCACATTTGGTCGCCCACAAACAAGATGCGGGATTCGGAATGGATCACAATATGCTGTATGCTGCTTTCCTTAAACTCGTGTAAGATAGGTACAACCACCGCGCCATAAGTTAAAGTAGCCAAATAAACCACCGCCCAGTTAGCTTGATTGCGGCCGCATATAGCCACCTTGTCGCCTTTTTGGAGTCCACATTCTTCAAACACAATATGCAGCTTCTCTATCCTGCGCGCCACATCCTTATAGTGCAAGGTTTCTCCTTTGTAGTTCGATAAAGCCGGATAAGTCCAATGCTCCTTAAAGCAATTTTCAAAAAGTTTATTCAACGATTTTTCCATGATATTTTTTTATAGTAAATGTTCATTTTTATTCAAGTTTTGCATGTCGCAAAGATGTTTGTACAATCCGCCCTTTTGCATCAGCCGGTCGTGTTGGCCCTGTTCCACAATCATTCCGTCTTTTATCACCACAATTTCATCTGCATGCCGGATGGTAGACAGTCGGTGGGCAATCACTATAGAGGTACGGTTTTGCATCAATTTAGTCAAGGCATCCTGCACCAAGCGCTCGCTTTCGGTATCGAGGGCAGAAGTGGCCTCGTCCAAAATCAAGATGGGGGGATTCTTGAGTACGGCCCGGGCAATGGCCAAGCGCTGACGCTGCCCGCCGGAGAGTTTTACGCCTCGGTCGCCAATATTGGTTTGGTATCCTTGTTCCATTTGAATGATAAACTCGTGGGCATTGGCAATTTGCGCCGCCCTGTATACTTCTTCCTCCGAAACTTGATGCGCCCCAAAGCATATATTCTGATAGACCGTGTCGTTAAACAGAATAGGCTCTTGAGTTACTATACCCATAAGGCCGATTAAATCCTTGGGCTGATATTGTTTTATATCTATTCCGTCTAAGAGCACGGCGCCTTCGTGTACATCGTAAAAGCGGGGCACCAAATCCGCCAGCGTGGATTTGCCGGCGCCCGAAGGTCCCACCAAGGCTATCATCTTGCCTTTTTTAACCTCTAAGTTGATATTTTTCAAAACCGATTCTTGACCGTATGAAAAATGGACGTTCCTAAATTCAATCGTATGGTCAAAGGTATTTTTAGGAATCGCATGAGTCGCTTTTTTGATTTTGGGTTCCTCATCTAAGATGGCAAAAATCCGGTCTCCGGAAACCAATCCCCTTTGAATTACCGCATAGGCGTTGGATATGGCCTTGGCCGGCTCCAATACCCTCCAATAGAAGCCAATATATACCACAAATTCCGGCCATCCCATGCCTAAGTTGCCTTGAATCTGCAACCATCCGCCGTAAAACAACACGCCCACGGCCACCGTTACCCCTAAAAATTCGGATAAGGGAGAGGCTAATTCTTGACGGTTAAAGATTTTTTTAGCCAATCTGCGGTGGTCGCTGTTGGTTTCTTCAAACTTTTCCCGTACATAATGCTGGGCATTAAAGGCTTTAATAATCCGGGCTCCGGAGATAGCTTCTTCAAACTGGCTGATAATCCGCCCCAATAATCGCTGGGTATCCACTGCGCCCCGTTTGAGGCTGCGGGTGATGCGGGTGATAACCACCGCCGTAATGGGAAGGGTCAGCAAAGCCACCAAGGTCAGGCGGGGCGACATGTAGAACAGCATGGATAGAAATCCTACCAACAATATCGGGTCCCTAAATACAATATGGAAAGAGCTGGCTACCGAATTTTGTACCTCGGTGACATCGTTGGAGACGCTGGATAAAATATCTCCTTTTCTTCTGTCGTGAAAATAACCTATATGCAGGCGGGTGATTTTATGAAACAATTCCCTGCGGATGTTTTGCATAATCAGCGTACGCATCCTCACCAAAATCCGTTGGGACCAGTAGCGGGTAAGATTAGACAAGAAGGTAGTAATAATCAAAAAGATACATACGTAAATCAATCCGTTTAATACCCCGTTCCGGTGCAGTATGTCGCTTAGGTAATAAGAAAAAAGCGATTTAAAATAATCTATGGTAAAACTAAACTCCGGAAGTGAGGTAATTTCATAATTTTGAGGCTGAAAAAGCACTTCGAGCAGGGGCGCTATCAAGGCAAAGTTTACAATGCCGAATACAACGCTGAAAATACATATGACTAAGTAGGACGGCCAAAATCTGCTGTAAGGTTTTCCAAAGGAAAGGAGGCGTAAAAAAGTCTTCATGCGTTAATCTATTTCTTCAAAATCTACATATTCTCCTGCCTGCTTGTCTATTCGCTTTTTGGGTTGGTCGGTATGTACATGTACGCTTCCCGAAGGGCCTTGGGCCCGTTGGCGTCCGGAACCGGAATCCATGCCGTAGCGTTTTTGCATGCGTTTAATCCAAAGGCGCAGGAGCCAAGGGAAAATTCGGGAAAGGACATAGCCCGCCCCAAACACAATCAATATAAAAGTCAGTAAAAATTTCATTAGGGTGTACGGGTTTTAATGCTGCCGGTACTAAGTTCTACCGTTAATAATCTGCCGTCTACGGTGGTCGCCTGCAACACGTCTCCGGAATCAAGCGTTAGGGAAGCATCTTGTTTTATCCGGTCTCTCCTTTGCAAAGTAACTACCGGTACGCCGCTGGCATTGAGTACATAATCATTTTGGACGCCATAAACCAACCAATAAACAACTTTGGCGTGGGAAAGCAATACGGGCGCTCTTTCTATCCGGTCCTCGGGCATAAAGGCCTCCCAATTCCGGTCCGCGGCGCCTCTGCGGTCGTATAGCCTCAAGGAATTGTCGGTATGGATTAAAAATATCAGATAATTTTTATTTCTTTGGGGGTCAAAGACAAAAGGCCCCTTTCTAACCCTTGCTTCCAAAGGCCGGGGGTATGGGTTGACCGTCCGACCCAAGCGGTCTAACAATTGCAGGTTGGTTCCGGAGGCAAAAAGCATTTGCAGTTTATTGTTTCTTAGATAATCAATTTGGGCCAGCGTATCGGAGATGGGGTATTTTATCCGACTCTTCCACAGTGTTTTGCCGGCCTCGTCTATAAGCGTCAACAAACTGTCGGGACTTTGCTCCAAGCGGTTGTATTTTAGGGTTGCATGATTATACACCCTAAATGGTCCGGTGGCCATGGCTTGAGGTTCAGTGTCTAAAGCGCCGGCAGAAACCGTCCGAGACGAAGAACCCGATTTTCTCAGCATATCGGCGCCGAAAACCAAATTGGCAAAGGCTCTTTTGTTTATTCCGCGCAACTGAAACAGGGCAAAGGCGTAATCGTATGGGGACAAGGCCTCGGCAATTTGGGAACGGTAGCGGGAATCGGAAAGCGAAATCAAGGAATCTCTGGCCTCTCCGGCTTGAATCATAAGGGTTAAACCGGCTTCTTCCATCCATCCCGAAGCGCCGCTTTGTCTCATCCGCGCATACAGCGACGAGGACCTGTTGTGGCCGGCATGCAGTAACTCCAAAGCTTCCTCATCGCCTAAGAAGAGTACATTGTCTATGATGGTGTAGTGCGATTCGGTATTTTTGGCAAAAAACGGGCCCAAAAACGCCGAAAAAGCTCCGGAATAAGGATTGGGGAAAATACGGGAAGCTTGTCTGGAGTCGGTTCCTAAACCCAGTTGCCTCCTCATTTGGGCTACATGCTGGGAACGCACCAAGGTTATCCATTGACTTTTTGATTTGTGGGGCAGCCAAGCCAAAGCCGCCTCTACCGGATGAAGCGATTCGACCCAAGTCTCTAATTTGATTTGGTTTTTTTCTTCCCAAGCCTGAATACGGGCGGCGGCGGCCCTGTCTCTTTTGTGGATTTCCAAATAATTGCCGTACGAGTTCCTGTATGCCGCAATGTCTTGAAAGGAAAGGGATAGAAACAGCAAAGTATGGGCGGGCAGGTATTCCCATAATTTGACCGGAGAGGCCGGCTGTCCGGCTACTACGGAAGCGTAGTTTCCCATTCCGTTATCGGTAGAAAGGGGGCCGCTTAAATGCGTAAATCGCTCGGTCATAGCGCCGTTCAAAGCCATCCATGAGGCGCTTTTAGACAGGAAGTCGGCATAGGGCTGCATCCGTCTGCCCAGCAGAGAGCTTACTATTTTATCGAATTGTTGTACATTTACATACAAATGACTGGGGCCCGCGGAGGCAGAAGAAGTCAATGCATCGGAAAAGCCGCCTTGGTCCAAAATAGAACGACCGCTTACTATGTGCCGGACAGATGATTCTACCATCACCAAAGAAGTGGCGGCTACTACAAATTTGCCGGCCACGGCTACATACAGGGAAGAAGGACCTTCAAATAATTGATATATATCTGTTTTGTTATACTTTTTGTAATCTGTCACCGCCCCAAACTGCGCATACAAAAGCTTCATAAAAGCCTCTTGGGCCAAAGGGTCGGCCAAATAAATTGCCAGCAGTACCTGCAAGGTGTTTTTACCTGTATAATGCACAGAACCAACCACTTGAGATTCAAACAAAGCTTTATAGTCGGCGTTTTCCCGAGCTGCTGCGTAGAGTTTGTCCAAAAATTCCGACAAACCGTTGTTGGAGGGGCAAAAACGGGCCGGTACCGAAGCGGGGGAGGCATATACCCCGCAGAAGTGGGCTAAAGAGTTAAACTTTTGTACAATAAGCGCATCGGGCGGCACTGCCTGAAAGGCCGCCACCGCGGGAACAACGGCTTCCTGCCTGAGTCGGTTGTACAGGTACACACAAAGGCACAACAGGCACAATGATAACGTAATCCCTATAATTATCCCTTGTTTTTTCATATAAGATACTTGAACAAAGGTATAAAAAAGTATATTTGCAGGCAAATAACTATATTATGAACCTCACCGATTACCACCTAAATCCCCTAGTAAGTTTTTTGGACAAAGCGCCTAAACTCTTTACCAAGGCCGACATCGCGCGCTATGTGCGGGCAAAAGAAATCCGTATGATTAATTTTCGCTATGTGGCTGCTGACGGTCGGCTTAAATGCCTCAACCTTCCTATTACCAACAGCCAATATCTCAATGATATTCTCAGCTACGGCGAGCGGGTAGACGGTTCCAGCCTCTTCCCCTATATTGAGGCCGGAGCCAGCGACCTGTACGTTGTTCCCCGCTTTTGTACCGCCTTTGTGGACCCTTTTGCCGATATTCCCACGCTCAACCTTTTGTGTTCCTATTTTACCAAAGACGGACTGCCTTTGGAGAGCGCACCCGAATACACCCTCCACAAAGCGCATCAAGTTTTTCAAAAAAGTACCGGCCTAAGTTTTGAAACGATGGGAGAATTAGAATTTTACGTGACGGACAAAACCAATTCCCTATTTCCTACATCCAACCAAAAAGGCTACCACGAATCGGCTCCTTTCAACAAGTTCGAAGCATTTCGCTGCCAAGCCATCCATCTGATTGCAAAAGCCGGAGGACAAATTAAGTACGGACATTCCGAAGTGGGTAATTTTGAGATGGACGGCCATGCCTACGAACAAAACGAAATCGAGTTTTTGGTACAGCCTGCAGAAGCTGCTGCCGACCAACTGGTGATTGCCAAATGGATAATACGAACCTTGGCCCATCAACACGGACTGCATGTCACTTTTGCCCCCAAAATCACCTCGGGGAAAGCAGGCAGCGGACTTCATTTTCACACCCGTATGCTCCATGCCGGAGCAAGCGTTATGATTCGGGACGGCGTATTGTCTCCGGAGGCGCGGCGAGCCATTGCCGGCTATATGACCTGCGCCCCCTCGCTCACGGCTTTTGGAAACACCAATCCCACTTCTTATTTTCGTTTGGTGCCTCATCAGGAAGCGCCCACCACTATATGTTGGGGCGACCGAAATCGGTCGGTATTGGTCCGCGTTCCTTTGGGATGGTTGGGACAAAACCACATGCTTTCTATAGCTAATCCTCTTGAACCTCAAACTGTTTTGCCAGATGTACCTCCGCGAGTTACGGTAGAAATGCGTTGTCCGGACGGCTCGGCAGATGTGTACCAAATGATTGCGGGACTAATCGTTGCCGCCCGTTACGGATTGGAAATGGACGCCGAAAAAGCGCTAAGCCTTGCAGAACAAACTTATGTAGACGTCAACATCCACCAGCCGGGCCATGAAGATAAGACCAAACACCTGCAGCAACTTCCCGCTTCCTGCTATGAATCCGCCGACCGGCTCCAATCCCAAAGAGCTATCTACGAGCAACATGGAGTATTTAGCCCTTATTTGATTGACGGCATCATACAACAACTCAAGGGACACGATGACCGGAATATTCGGGAACGCATTAAGCAGAACCCCGCCTTGATGCAGGAATTAGTCCAACGGTTCTACCATTGCGGGTAATATTTACAAATTTTAGTTACCTCCGCCAACCACTTTTGTTAACCAGACTTGTATATGTACGAACAACTTTTACAATTAGACCACATTCGGATTAATTTTTCCGCGGCGGGCATGCACATCGTCAATATTGTTTTGGCATTTGTGATGTTTGGCGTAGCCTTGGGGATACGCGCCCAACTGTTTAAAAATGTATTTAAGTATCCCAAATCGGTATTAATCGGATTTTTTTCTCAAGTAATCGGTCTGCCTGCCCTGACCTTCTTGCTGGTCATATTATTCAGCAACTGGATTACGCCCATGGTGGCCATGGGGATGATTTTAGTGGCCGCCTGCCCGGGAGGAAATATTTCCAATTTTATGTCGCAGCTGTCAAAAGCAAACATCGAACTGGCCATCAGCATGACCGCCATAAGCACGGCCTTATCTACCTTCATCACCCCCTTTAACTTTGCCCTGTGGGGCGGTTTTTATGTCAATTATGTGAACAAGCGTGCCGTAGACGCTTTGCAGGTATTGCATATAGATATTTTTCAGATGTTTGAAACGGTATTCCTCCTGCTGGGCATCCCGTTAATCTTGGGTATGTTGACGGCAAAATATTTGCCCAAGATAGCCGAAAGGCTAAAGAAACCCATGCAGTCCTTTTCACTTATATTCTTTGTGGGCATGGTCGTGATGGCCTTTGGCAACAATCTTGACCTGTTCGTCAAGTATATCTTTTTTGTCTTCATTTTGGTACTGGTTCACAACGGCTCGGCATTGGCCTTGGGGTACGGCGTAGCCACTACATTCCGACTCCCCGACAAAGACCGGCGGGCGATTACCATTGAAATGGGTATCCAAAATTCGGGCTTGGGCTTGGTGCTGCTGTTCAATTCCAAAATATTCCCGCCCGAATTGGCCATAGGCGGAATGCTTTTTGTTACGGCATGGTGGGGCATTTGGCATATTGTGTCGGGAATGGGCATTTCATTTTACTGGTCGCGTCGTCCTCCAAAATCATAAGCCATGGCAAAAATCCAAGATAAAAACTTGAGGTATTCCCTTCTAAAGCACTATGTTTACTTTATGTTTAAGTGGGCATACCGCAAGGTGGAATACTACGGAAAAGAAAACATTCCTCAAGACGGAGCGATTATCTACGCCCCCAACCACACCAACACCTTGATGGATGCCTTAGCCATATTAGCTATTGACAGTCGGCCAAAAATCTTTGTAGCCAGAGCCGACGTCTTTAAGCATCCTACGGCCCTAAAGTTTCTGACGTTTTTGAAAATGCTGCCCATCAACCGAAAACGGGACGGAGTGGGCAACTTGGCCAAAAACGAGGACGTCAACAATATTGTCGTGGACGCCCTGCAGGACAAAGTCCCCTTTTGCATCCTGCCCGAAGGAACGCACCGCGCCATGCACAGCCTCATGCCCCTGCAAAAAGGACTCTTTCGCATTGCCTTACAGGCCAACGACACTTTCGGAAGCCGGATGCCCGTGTATATAGTCCCTGTGGGCATAGAATTTGGGCATTTCTTTAGGTATCGTTCCTCTTTATTGGTGCAGATTGGCAAGCCGATTCACGTTACGCAGTTCATTGCCCAACATCCCGATTTAGCCGTACCCGAACAAATCAACGCCTTGAGAAACGAACTTGCAGGGCGACTTAAAGAACTGATTCTCCACATTCCCGATGACGCGCATTACAACGCCGCCTTTGCCCTTGCCCAAGTCTGCGGACACAAAAACTCATTGATTGACAGATTCAAGACAGCCAAGGAAGCCATCAACCGGTTAGCCGATGTTACCGAAACGCAACCATTATTCGATACCGCAGAAGATTTATCCCGTCAAAGACACCGGCTCGGCATTGGAATGGAATCTGTGTTACACCCTCATATCGGATGGTCGGTGGCAGGAAAAATCCTTCTTCTGTTGGCAGGATTTCCTCTTTTTATTGCTTCATCCGTGGCCACCTCGCCCATAAGCCTGCTTGCTGCATGGCTCTGCGCCAAATTTGAAGACCCTGCCTTTCATAATACCCTAAGGTGTATGATAGCATCGGCATTAGCCCCTGTTCTGTCGTTGCTGACCGGCCTTGTATTCGGCATGGTATTTTCATGGGTATGGGGCGTTGTTGCGGCGCTGTTGCTCTTTCCTTCCTTCCTCTTCCTGCACGAATATCTGCGCTGGTTCCGGCTACTCATTTCCCACATAAAATGGCTATTGCACAGAGATTTATATAGACAATTTAACCAAATTAAAAATTTTAAACGATGAAAAAGGGAGTATTATTATTTGTCCTCGCGCTGTTTGGGCATGCCGCTTTTGCGCAGAAAGAGGACATCATCAAAAAGGGGATTTCGTTTGGCCCCCTTCCCGTAGTCGCTTTTGACCAAGACAAGGGATTTCAATACGGCGCCCTGCTGAATTTATTCGATTTTGGAGACGGCTCGCATTATCCGCACCCCAAACAACAATGGTATATAGAAGCCTCGGCTTACACCAAGGGGACGCAACAATATTTTGTTACCTACGATACCAAACATTTGATTCCGGGAATCCGGATGTCCTTAGCCGCCACCGCCGTATTTGACCGAGCTATGGATTTTTACGGATTTAACGGGTATCAGTCTATTTATCACGACTATTTCTTAACCCCCTTTTACCGATTGGAGCGACTGGCGGTAAGCGCCAAAGCCGACTTTGTGGGCAACCTGTGGGACAAAAAGCTGTTTTGGCAGGCAGGTTATTACTTTAGCAAGTATCAATACAGCGCCATTGACAAGGATAAGATTAACAAAGGTAAGAAAGAAGAAGAACAGTTTTGGGGCCAAACGCTTTACGAAAAATACATTGATTGGGGCATTATCCCCCAAGAGGAGCGGGACGGCGGCTTGACCAGCGCCTTACGGTTGGGCATCATGTATGATACCCGTGATTTTGAAGCAGCCCCCTCCAGCGGTATTTGGACGGAGGCAAATATGACGATTGCCCCCGAATTTTTGGGTACCACCCATGGATATTATCGCTACATGGCCACTTTTCGTCATTATATTCCCGTAGTTACAGAGCAGCTCTCCTTTGCCTACCGGCTGAATTATCAAGGAAGCATCGGGGATTTGCCCTATTACATCATGCCTGTCTTTAGCAACATCGGAAAAGAATTTGACCGAGACGGCATTGGTGGCTATCGTACTGTGCGCGGGATTCTGCGCGGCAGGGTACAGGGATTGGACGTAGGCTTCTTCAATGCAGAACTTAGGTGGAAGTTTGCGCGTTTTCATGTCGGAAAGCAAAATATCTATTTAGGACTCAATGCGTTTACAGATGGCGCCGTGGTTACCAAAAATTACGACCTCTCTTATCGCCGTCTATTGCATTCTTCTCTCGGTCCCGATATGACGGACTATAACGTACACATCAATACTTCCAAATCAGACAAATTACACACAGCCGCCGGCGCCGGATTCCGTTTTGTGATGAACCAAAACTTTATCATCGCCGTTGACTACGCCAAGCCTTTTGACAAGCGGGACGGAAAAGGGAGCCTCTACATCAATACCGGATATTTGTTTTAAGTAGTTTCTTAATTCTTAAACAGCTTCTTAGTTCCCCAGCTCCGAGAGGAATTTCATCCGCACCAAGCGGACTTCTTCTTCGCTAAAATCCCGCCCCAAGGCATCCAATGCCTCTTCTATGGATTCGGAAGTGGCCTCGTGGCGGAAGTAGTGGAAAATATCGTCCAACTTGTCTTCGTCTAAAGCCTGCTCCAAGTAATAGTCAATGTTGAGTTTGGTGCCAGAGTTTATGATGACCTCGATTTCGTCGAACAATTCGTCCATTTGCATACCTTTGGCCTCGGCAATGTCTTCGAACTGTAGCTTGCGGTCTATGCTTTGGATAATAAATACCTTGTTACTCGACTTATTAATCAGCGATTTGACCACCATGTCTTGAGGTCGCTCGATTTCATTCTCCTCTACATATTTGGCAATAAGCGCCACAAATTCTTTGCCGTATTTTCTCGCCTTGCCCTCGCCTACCCCTTGACAATTCTTGAGTTCGTCAATAGATATGGGATACTGGATGGACATGTCTTCTAAAGAGGGGTCTTGAAAGATGACAAAAGTCGGAAGTTTTAGCTTTTTGGACACGTCGTGGCGCAGGTCTTTCAACAAGGCAAACAGTTCCATATCGCCGCCGCCGCCGCCCTTGGGCGCTCCTCCAATAAAGTTGTCGTCATCGTCATCGTCTACAAATTCTCTGTCTTCGGTCAACATCATCGTATGGGGATTATCCAAAAAGGCCCGACCCTCGTCGGTAAGTTCCAGCAGGCCGTAATATTCTATGTTCTTATCTAACATTTTAAGAATAAGAGCCTGACGAATAATCGCATTCCAAAAATGAGGGCTCTTGTCTTTCCCGATTCCAAAAAGGTCCAGCAAATGATGGTTGTAGGACTTAATCATCGAATTGCTTTGTCCGGCAATGATGTTGGCCACATGCTCCGCCTTAAACTGCTGCTTGACGGCCTCTACGGTCTCCAACACAATGCACAACTGCTCCTGTCCGTCAAATTGCACTTTGGGATAGAGGCAATTATCACAATTGTGGCAGGAGTCCTGCCCGTATTCTTCTCCAAAATAGTGCAGCAATACCTTGCGGCGGCAGACATTGGTCTCTGCATAAGCCACCGTGTCTAAAAGCAGTTGTTTGCCTATCTCCTGCTCGGCCACCGGCTTGCCCTGCATAAATTTTTCCAACTTTTGAATGTCTTTATACCGGTAAAACGTAATACACTGTCCTTCGCCCCCATCCCGTCCGGCCCGGCCCGTCTCTTGATAGTAGCCCTCTAAACTTTTGGGAATATCGTAATGAATCACATATCGCACATCGGGCTTGTCAATGCCCATGCCAAAAGCAATGGTCGCCACAATCACCTCCACCTCCTCCATCAAAAAGCTGTCTTGATTTTGGGAGCGGGTGTGGCTGTCCAAGCCGGCGTGGTAGGGCAAAGCCCTAATACCGTTTACCATCAATAACTCGGCGACTTCCTCTACTTTTCTCCGGCTCAAGCAATAAATAATCCCCGACTTTCCCGAATTGGCCTTGATAAATTTGATAATCTCTTTATCTACCTGCTGTTTGGGCCTAACTTCATAATAGAGGTTCTCCCGATTAAAGGAGGTCTTGAATACCGCAGCATCCAACATGCCCAAGTTTTTTTGGATATCGTTTTGCACCTTGGGCGTAGCGGTAGCCGTTAGGGCAATAATCGGAGCCTTGCCAATCTCCTGTATCAAAATCTGAATCCGGCGGTATTCGGGCCGGAAGTCATGCCCCCATTCCGAAATACAGTGCGCCTCGTCAATCGCGTAAAAAGAAATCTTCACCTGCCTAAGTAGCTGTATATTTTCTTCTTTTGTTAGAGACTCTGGCGCCACATACAGCAACTTGGTGTGCCCCGAAAGCAGGGCGCTGCGCACATCGTTCAATTGCTGGCGGTTCAAAGAGGAATTCAAAAAGTGGGCGATGCCCGTATCTTCCTCAATAAACCCCCTAATGGCATCCACTTGATTTTTCATGAGGGCAATCAAGGGCGATACCACAATAGCCGTACCCCTAAGCAACAAGGCCGGAAGCTGATAACAAAGCGACTTCCCTCCGCCCGTAGGCATCAGTACAAAAGCGTCCCTGCCTTCCAGCAGGTTTTGTATAACGGCCTCCTGCTGTCCTTTAAAGGAATCAAAGCCAAAGAATCTTTTTAAGTAGACGTGCAGTTTTTTAGACGTAATTACCATAGATAAAATCATTACCTTTGTGGCTCTAAGTTACAACTTTGTTTTAATCCTCACAAAAATTTATGCAAAAAACTCTATCCGACATTCGGGAATTAGCTATAAAAGTAATTGAAACAGAGGCAACTGCTGTTTTAAAATTAAAAGATTTTATTGACCAAAATTTGGCCGATGTGGTGGACTTGATTCACCAAAATGCCGGTCGGGTGGTAGTTACCGGCATAGGAAAAAGCGCCATCATCGCCACCAAAATGGTGGCTACTTTTAACTCTACCGGAACGCCCGCTCTTTTTATGCACGCCGCCGACGCCATACACGGAGATTTGGGCATGATACAGCCTTCGGATGTAGTGATTTGCCTCTCTAAAAGCGGAGATACGGCAGAAATCAAGGTATTGGTGCCTTTGATTAAAACAATGGGTAATAAGCTCATCGCTATTGTTTCCAATCCGGATTCCTATTTGGCCCGTCAAGCCGACTACACGCTTATGGCCACCGTGGATACAGAGGCCTGTCCCAACAACTTAGCCCCCACCACCAGCACTACCACCCAGTTGGTCATGGGAGACGTATTGGCCATCTGCCTCCTCCAAAAACGAGGCTTTAAGGCAGAGGACTTTGCCCGCGTGCATCCGGGAGGAGCTTTGGGAAAAAAACTCTATACCCGTGTCAGCGACATCATTGACCCCTCCCGGGCTCCGGCCGTAGCCTGCGGGGATTCCATACAAAAAACCATTTTCACCATATCGGCCAACCGGCTGGGCGCTACTGCCGTATTAGATAGCACAGGAGCGCTTTGCGGCATTATCACGGACGGCGACATCCGCCGGATGGTCGAAAAAGGCGGGTCATTTGCCCAACTTCAAGCCCAAGACCTAATGAATAAAAATCCCAAGACCATAGATATTAACGAAATGGCTATAAACGCATTCCGACTGATGGAAGAAAAAAGCATCACCCAGCTCATTGTGCTTAAAGAGAATGGCTACGCGGGCATGATACACATACACGACATTATGAGGGAGGGTATTGTATAATGTTTAATCCTAATAATATCGCCATTCCCAACGGAAATTATTTTGCCTTGCCCTACACGGCGGAGGAGGCAGAAATCGTATTGCTCTCCGTACCTTGGGATGTTACCACGTCATACCGCGCAGGCACGCATAAAGGCCCTAAGGCCATGATAGAAGCATCGGCACAAATGGACCTCTTTGACCCCTTGGTCCCCAAGGCATGGGAGGTTCGCATCGGCACGCTTCCCTCCCTACGAGGGATAGATAAACAGAATAAGTCCATACGCAAAGCCGCCCAACAGGTAATTACCGCTTTAGAGCAGGAACAGGAATCCGCCTCCTATACAGGGGAACTTTCTTTGGTCAATGAGGCCTGTTTAGCCCTTAACCAAACCGTGTACCGGACCTGCCGCAGCCAACTCCAAAAAGGTAGATTAGTGGGTATTGTGGGCGGGGAACACAGCGTCCCCTTAGGTTTAATACAAGCCCTGCAAGAACAATATAAATCATTTGGAATCTTACATATAGACGCACATGCCGACCTGCGCTGCGCCTACGAAGGCTTTTCCTTTTCCCATGCCTCTGTGATGTATAACGCCGTACAACTGTTAGGAATCAGCCTCACACAGGTGGGTATTCGCGACTACTGTCAAGAGGAGGCCGATATCATTGCCGCATCTGAACAGATACACTGCTTTGCCGACCATGAACTCCGCCGCCGCCTTTTTGAAGGAGACCCTTGGAGCCGGCTCTGCCGCCTGATTATTGATACTTTGCCTGATAAGGTGTATATCAGCTTTGATATAGATGGGCTTAGTCCCGATTGCTGCCCCAATACCGGCACCCCTGTGCCCGGAGGCCTTTCTTTTAGGGAGGCCGATTATTTGCTGCATAGCCTTGCCCTTTCCGGAAGAAAAATCATTGGATTCGACCTTTGCGAAGTGGCTCCGGCCAAAGACAACGAGTGGGACGCCAATGTGGGCGCCCGTATGCTGTACAAGCTGTGCTGTTACACCCACTTGAGTAACACAACTATGAAATAATCAATATTTTATGATTGTCATTTTGTTAGTATCGGAAAAATATCTACCTTAGCTGATTCAAATTTTACAAAAATAATTTACAAATATCAAATCAACACATTATGAAAAAAATTACCATTATTGCACTCTGCCTGATTGCATTACTCTCTGCACAGGCCTGTAACAACAACCAACACCCCAGACCCGAAGGCATGTCTAAGGCTCTGCTTGATTCCGCCAGTATGGCTATTGGCTTTTTCTTTGCAGATATGATTAAACAAAATCAATTCGAAGAGGTTAATTATGCTATTATGTTTAAAACCATGAAAAAAATCAGCAAGGGTGAGGAGGTTATTTCTCAAATGGAGGCTAATGAAATCATCCAAAAATATTTCATGCAAAAACAGACATTGATGGCCGAACAAAGCCAGAAAAAAGGAGCCGAATTTTTAGTCAAAAACAAAACCAAAGAGGGTGTAATCGAACTGGAAAGCGGTTTACAGTATAAGATATTAGAAGAAGGTACAGGCATATCGCCCGAGGCTACCGACGTAGTAACGGTGCATTATACCGGTACCCTAATTGACGGCACCGAGTTTGACTCCTCAGTGAACAACGGCCAACCGGCTACCTTCCCGCTGAATGGAGTGATTCCCGGATGGACAGAGGGGCTTCAGCTGCTCAAAGAAGGCGGTAAAGCCATGCTCTACATTCCTTGGGAGTTAGGTTACGGCGTGCAGCAATGGGGTCCTATTCCTGCATACTCCACCTTGATTTTTGAAGTGGAACTCATTCAAGTCGTCAAAGGCGAACCTCAAGAATAATCATCATGGCGCTTGAGCTTACAGGCAAACTCCTGCAAAAAATGCCCCCGCAATCCGGGCAGAGCGCGAAAGGCGCTTGGAGCAAGCAGGAATTTGTACTCGAAACACAAGAAAGCTACCCCCGCAAAGTCTGCCTCTCTGTTTGGGGGGCAGACAAGGTGGCGGAGTTGGGCGCCATAGCCGAGGGAGAAGTCCTAAAGGTAAGTTTTAATCTTGAGTCCCGTTCTTTTAACGAGCGCTGGTATACAGATGTCCGCGCTTGGCGCATCGAAAGATTAAATACCATGAATCAAGAAGGGGACGGGGCTTATCCGCCCAATCATCCCCTTCCCTATTCAGACCCCGGATACTTGGATACGGATGCCTCGTCCGAGGTAGACGACCTTCCGTTCTAATCCTTACAATTCTTTTATTCGCAAATTTCTGAATTTGACCACCGAGCCGTGGCCCAAAAAGGCAAGGTGTCCTTTGCGGTTATGTATGCCCGGATGGTCCATGCCGTCTATCGTACCGTTTTTACTGGCCTCGTCCAAGTCTCCGTCAAGGATTACCGTACCGTTTAGGGTAACTTTATAGTGGTTGCCCTTTACCTCTATCTCTTGATAGTTCCACTCGCCTACGGGCTTTAGAAAACCGCGCTTGGCCGGAATAATGCCGTAGGCCGAGCCGTGGTATTGGTATGGCTCTAAATTACGGTAAATCGGGGCATCGTCGTCAAGCACTTGAATCTCGACGCCCACAAATGCTGCGTCTCCTTCCATGGGCGTGCGGACTCCAATCCCGTTGTTTGCGCCCGGAGTGAGCAGAAATTCAAAGCGGAAGATAAAGTCGCCAAACTCCTCCTTAGTGTAGAGGTTGCCGCCGCTGCCTTTGCCCGGATAAAGAGCAATCGCGCCGTCCTCTGCCACATAGTCTTGAGTATTGCCCACCCACTGGTTCATGGATAAGCCGTCAAAAAGAACCCGGAAGCCTTCGGCTTGTTCCTCGGCGCTTAGCACGTAAGGCTCAAGTTGAGGCAACTCCTTTATGTAGATGTCGCGGTAAAACACTTTGGTGCCGTGCGCCTGCAATTCAATCTGCTCAATAGGAAAAATAGGCTGACTGCGGTCCCAGAAATTTTCAAGTATTACATTGTCAACTACTAATTTGCCGTTTAGCATCACGGTGACTCGCTCGCCCACCATTTTAATATAAAAGGTATTCCATGTTCCCAGCTTGTTGTCGGCCACCAAAATCGGGTCCTTTTCGTGCACGCGGTTGTTGTACAGTCCGCCCGAACCGACCTGCGCGCCTACCCAAACCCTTGCGGTGTCCCATATCTGAACTTGGGGCGAACCACGGAGGTAGATGCCGGCGTCTGCATTGTTACCGGCAGTGTCCAGCAACCAGTCTACATACATTTCCACATCGCCATATTGTCTTTGGGTACAGAGGTTATCATATCCCGTTCCATCAAATACAAGACAGCCGTTTTGTACCGTCCAGTCGCGGCGCATAATCTCGTCTGCCTTAATCTGAGCCTCGGCAAGTTGGGCGGGACTCATTCTACTGCGGGCAATGGGGTTCTGCACAAGGCCTTTCCAGCCTGTGAGGTCATGGCCGTTAAACGCCGATATAAAACCTGCTTCTACAGGAGGGGCTTCGCTGATGTATTTGCGCACGGCGGTCTTCTCATATTCTGCGTCTCCTCCCAAGCGAACCTCCATAAACTTTTCGAGCAATTCTTTAACATGCGGCCCCCAGTAGTTGTAGTTGCGGTCGCGCTGGGTCAAGTTATAAACGCCTGTGGCTGCCGCTTGAGCCGTTTCCGGATTATACAGATATTTACCGATGGTTATCAATGAATTAAACACATTGATGCGGCCGAGCGTTTGAAGGATGATATTTTTGCTTTGGTCTGTCTTTGCCGCTTCGAGGGCCTCGCGGAGAAGCTGGTATCTACGCACATCGGTAAAGCCTTGATTGTTTACCATGCGGATGTAGGACGACAAGGACTCCATACTGCCGGTTTGGCCAAAATTATCCAACAGCCATTCGGCGGCCTCAAAACCCCTCCAATTGCGGGCGGCAGCCATAGCCCCCGAATCATTTTTGTCCAAGCCCTGCTTGAGAAGGGCAAAGGTTTGCGGCGAGGG
>WRBG01000008.1 GCA_009784635.1 Bacteroidales bacterium
GGATGCCCTTGATTTCGCGGAACTGGCGGCGTACTTCTTCTACCATGCTCTGCGCAGCGCGTCCCACGGCATTCATGGTCAAACCGCAGAACACAAACACCAACATCGAGCCAATGAAAACGCCAATAAGCACTTTGGGATTCATCAGATGGATTTGATAGTAATTCATCATGTCGACGATGTTTATATCCTGTATTTGTTTTCCTGTGGACGTAATGACGGCGGCGACTCTTGCGCTCTCCTCGCCAATGTGGTACATCGCTATTTTTATTTCCTCGATATAGGCGGCCAACAGCGCCATGCCGGTCAATGCAGCCGAGCCAATGGCAAATCCCTTTCCGGTTGCGGCGGTCGTATTTCCAAGAGCGTCCAAAGCGTCGGTACGCTTACGTACTTCGGGCCCCAAGCCTGCCATTTCGGCGTTGCCGCCCGCGTTGTCGGCAATGGGTCCAAAGGCGTCTGTCGCCAGCGTGAAGCCCAGCGTAGATAACATTCCTACCGCTGCAATTCCTATGCCATACAAGCCAAGCGTTAATTGTTTGGCTTCTAACATACCGGAAAGATTAAAATTGATGGGGAACAGGAAAGCCAATATGATGGCTGCGCCAACGATAATTACGGGAATGGCCGTAGACATCATACCCACGCTAAGGCCGGAAATAATTACGGTAGCAGGTCCTGTTTTTCCGCTATCCGCAATTTTTCTGGTCGGATTGTAAGAATGGGATGTAAAATATTCTGACGATTTTCCAATACATACGCCTGCAACCAATCCGACTATTACGGAGAACGACATTCCAAGCCAGTTTTCCATGCCAAGCAGATACAAAATTCCAAAGGTAGACGCCGCAATCAATGCACAGCTGAGGTATTCGCCTCTTGCCAACGAACCGAGCAATTGTTTCATATTGGACCCTTCTTTGGCGCGAACAGCGTAAATACCAATGATGGACAGCACCACGCCTATTGCTGCAATCAACATGGGCGCGAATACTGCTTTCGACTGGTCTTGGACATTGCTCATAAATGCCGTAGCGCCCAAAGCCGCCGTTGCCAAAATAGAAGCGACGTAACTTTCAAACAGGTCGGTACCCATACCAGCAACGTCCCCTACGTTATCGCCCACATTATCGGCGATGGTGGCGGGGTTGCGCGGGTCGTCTTCGGGGATGCCCGCTTCCACTTTGCCTACCAAGTCGGCGCCCACGTCGGCAGCCTTGGTGTAGATACCGCCGCCCACGCGCGCAAATAAGGCCTGTAGCGAAACGCCCATCCCAAAGGTCAGCATCGTAACGGTGATGACGACTAATTTTTGAGGATTGTCCGCTCCGTAGCCCACAAATTTATCCAATATGACGTACCAAAAAGAAATATCCAACAGCGCCAGACCTACTACGGTCAAGCCCATGACCGCTCCTGCGCGGAACGCCACCTTTAAACCCTTGTCTAACGATTGACGCGCTGCGTTGGCGGTACGCGCCGATGCATACGTGGCGGCTTTCATACCCAAAAACCCCGCCAAGCCGGAAAAGAAACCGCCGGTGAGGAAGGCAACGGGAACCCAGCCGTTCTGTACGCCCAGCCCGTATGCGAGGAATGCCAAAAATGCGGCAACCACCACAAATACGATGCCCACCACCTTGTACTGTTGTTTTAAATAAGCCATTGCCCCCTTACGGACGTGCGAGGCAATCTCCTTCATAAGGTCAGTGCCTTCGCTTTCTTTCATGACACTTTTGAAAAAGTAATAAGCAAACCCCAAGGCTAACAATGAGGCTGCCGGAACAAACCAAAATAATGAATTCATGTTACTAGTTTTTTAATATATTTAAGTTTATAAATTAAAGAATATTGTCGAAAAAAAACACTTCCCCAGTTTAATAAATTTTCGGCAAATGTAACGGTTTTTTTTAGGAAAACAAATTTAATTGTTTGGCTTTGGCGGCAAGACCCATGTCTTGCAACATCATGTTCATGGTTGCAACCGCGCCGCTGGCAAAAAATTTATAATGTGCTGATACTGTTGACATATGAGACGAATGGGCCTCATTCAGCAAAAACTGTACCCGTTTGGCAACAGCCGGAGCGGGGTTTAGGATGGCGACACGAGGGCCGGTAATCTTTTGTATGGCAGGAATCAAAAAAGGATAATGGGTGCAACCCAATACCAAATGGTCGGCGCCCGCCTCTATCATGGGGGCTATGTATTGACGCAGCAAGCGCAGGGCTTGGGGAGAATCGGCCAACCCCTGCTCTACCAACTCTACCAAACCATCTCCAGTTTGCTCCACCACACGAATTTGAGAAGCAAAGCGATGTAAGGTTTCTTGATACAAACGTCCCTTGAAAGTTCCGCGGGTGGCCAAAATACCCACCACGCCTGTCCTCGAATGCAGGGCTGCCGGTTTTACCGCAGGCTCCATGCCCACAAAAGGTACCGGAAAAGCGGCGCGCAGTGCGTCTATGGCGGCGGCGGTAGCCGTGTTGCAAGCTACCACAATCAAGCTACAGGACTGCCGTATTAAATATTCGCTTATCTTTTTAGTGCGCTCAATAACCTCTTCCGCGGGCCGTGAACCATAAGGACAATAGGCGTTGTCCGAAACATACATAATGTTTTGTCCGGGCAACAACGCCACCACCTCCCTCCATACGGAAAGCCCGCCCACTCCGGAGTCAAACATGCCGACCATGGGAAAATGCGCCTACGATTTATGCTTGCTGCCGCTTTATGGTTCAATAATAGTGGGCGAGACTTTCTCAGCAGGAACCTTCAAAGCCTCTTTAGCCCTATCCATCAGATTGATGGATTGAGCTTCGTCAATATAAATCACTCCTGCGGAATTAAAGACATATATCAAGCCCAGTTCTTTGGCGAGCTTTTGAATCGCCTCGTTGGCTTGAGTGAACACAGGAGCAAACAATGAGTTCTGCAAAACCTGCAACTCCTGTCCGGCGCTTTCTCCATAAGCTTCCAGCCTTTGTTGCATCTCGACCAATTCACGCTGCTTGACTTCTAAGATGGCTGCCGTCCAGCCTGCACTTCTTTGCTGAAATTCATTTAGCTTTACCCTGTATTCGGTTTGGATTTCATCATATATTTCCTGCATGTCTGCCATAGCTTTTTGATATTTTACCACAGCCGAATCGCGAGCAGACGTCAAGTGTACCAATTCTTCTAGGTTAACATGACCGAATTTGGGGGTTTGTGCCAAAACGCTGCCGCTCAAAAGCAAGCAAATAATAATAAGGTAGTTTTTCATATTGTTGTTATTTAATTGTTTATCCCTAATTTTTCCAAAATCTTCCCGCTTAGGTCAAAGGCGGGATTGGTGTAGATAAAGCCGGGGGCGGCGGCAATATCAAAAATTACTGCATATCCCCCCTCCAAGGCAAGGGCGTCTATCGCACGCTGTACTCTGTCCTTAATGGGTTGTATCAACGCCTCTGTTCTTCTGGTAACCGTCCCTTCCTGTCCAAAGTAGGACCTTTGCAATTCTTTTACCGCCTGCTCTTTGCTAATGATTTCCTGTTCGCGCTGCTGCCGTTGCGCCTCGTTCAAGCGTCCCCTTTCGGTTTGATAGGTCCTAAACAACTGGTCCACCTTTTGAATCTCGGCTTCAATGGTTGCTTGATACTGGCTGCTCATCTGTTCAATCTGTCTCTGGGCGGCCGTATATTCCGACATCTTTTCCAAAATGTACTCGGTGTCTACATAGGCAAACTTTTGGGCTTGGGCGGTATACATACCGGAGGCGCACAAGGCCAATAAAACAAGTAACTTTTTCATAACTATCTTTTTATTCATTAAAACTGTTGTCCTATCATAAAGTGGAAATTACTACCCCCGCGTTTTCCGCTTTGGTCATAATCAAATCCATAACCCCAGTCAATCCCCAACATGCCCACAATCGGAAGCATGATGCGGGCGCCAATACCGGCGGACCGTTTAATAGAAAAGGGGTTAAACTGACGTATGTCGCTCCAGCAGTTGCCGCCCTCCAAAAAGGCCAACACAAAAATGGTAGAAGAAGGCTCCAAAATCACGGGCAAGCGCAATTCCACGGTAAACTTGTCGTATACGTTACCGGCATAAGCGCCATTGACCAAGGGCGTAAGGGATTGGTTGCTATAACCCCTAAGGCCTATAATGTCGGACCCGTAGGTATTGTAGCCCGTCATGCCGTCTCCGCCTACTTGAAAACCTTCAAAAGGAGAATATCCTATCTTTTTATTGTAGTATCCTAAATAACCCCAGTGGGCCCGGTTCATCAACACCAAATCTTTCCCGAACACCTGTCCCAATTTGGTGTACAAGGTTCCCTGTACCGTCCATTTATGGTATTCTATCCATTTGTATTTCTCGTTGGCCGACATGGCTGAATAGTCGGTATCCTTGCCGCGGAACATGGAATAGGGAGGGGTAAGTTGCAAACCCAGCAAAAATTCGGAGCCTTGACGGGGATAAATCGCAAAGTCGGTAGAATTTCGGCGGAGGTTAACCCTCCAGCTAAAGTTGTTGGACGTTCCATTGCTGAATAGAAAGTAGTAATGCCAGTCTTTCAGTTGATACCTTTGGAGGCTAAACTCGTTGTAGAGTACAAAAAAGTTGTCGGGCCATTTGAGTCGGGTGCCTATGCCCGCCGCCAATCCATATACCTGCATATACTCTGCATTGGACAGATAATAATAGGTAGACATGGTTTGGTGGGTAAAATAGGCCGAAATATTTAGAGAGGTGGGTTTTTTGCCAAACAACCAAGGCTCCATAAAGCTGGCAGACAAGGCCGTATAATAAGTTCCGTTGGTCTGAAAACGCAAAGCCAAGGTTTGGCCGTCTCCCAGAGGAACCGGCCTCCATGCGTCTTTTTTGAGCAATCTTCTGGTAGAGAAGTTATTGAAGCTCACTCCCAAGGTACCCACAAAGGTGTTTCCGCCCCAACCTCCGGCCACTTCCAACTGAGAGCTGGGCTTTTCCTCTACGTTAAAGTGCACGTCTACGGTGTTTTCCCTCATGTTGGGCTGAATGTTTAGCCCCTCCCCGCCTAACCGTTCCTCGTTAAACAGCCTTAGACCGGCCAATTCCTGCAAGGAGCGTTTTAAATAAGTTTGGGTATATGGCTCGCCGGGGTTAATATACAGCTGGCGCCGGATTACCTGTTCATTGGTAAGCGTATTGCCGTTGATTACAATCCGGTCAAAAGTGCCGGGCTTGCCCTCAAAAATCCTTATTTCTACATCAATGGAGTCGCCCTCAATAGTGTGCGCCACATAAAAGATTTGGCTAAAGAGGTAGCCCAAGTCGTGATAAAGGGTGGTAACATTGCCGTCTTGAGCGCCATTGAGTCGCTTTTCCAAGGTAACTACGTCAAACACATCTCCTTTTTCCAACCTCAATATACGGTTCAAGTAATCGGTCGAAAACACGGAGTTCCCGGTCCAAGTGATGTCTCTAAAGTAGTATTTTTTGCCTTCTTCTACTTGAATATCTATTTGCAGGTGCTTATCGCTGATTTGATAAACGGTATCCCGAACAATGCGGGCATCGTAAAAGCCCTTTTCTTGAAACTTCTGGATAAGCAACTGCTTATCGTTGGGATATTCCTTCTCGTTAAACTTTTTGCTGGAGAAAAAATTCAAGATGTGTCTGTCCTTGGTCTTTTTCATGGCAAAGCGCAGCCTCTGGGTCCTCACGTTTTCGTTGCCCTCAAAAGTAATGGTTCTAATCCTCACTTTTTGCCCTCGGTCTACATTAAAGAACACCTTTACTGCATTGGGAATTAGCGTATCTACCACTTGCGAAGTAGTAACTTCCACGTTCAAAAAACCTTTTTCCAAATAATAACGCTTGATGATGTCGCAGGAGGACTTTAGAATAAAGTCCGACAGCTCGCTCCTCCGCCTTAACTTGAGGCGGTCGTCCAAGTCTTGACGCTCGCCCTTTTTCACACCGGTATAGTCCCATTGCGAAACTCTAGGGCGCTCAATCAAATGAATACTCACATATACGGAGTCCGATTTGATGGAATCCACATAGGCGCCCACATCCGAGAAAAAGCGCTGCATCATGAGTCGTCTTACCACCGAAGCCCATTCGTCTCCGGGAATCTCCACCCGCTCTCCGATTACCAAACCGGTAATCGCAAGAATCTGTTCCTTGGAGATAAAATTGACGCCTTTTATGTCTACATCGGCCAAAATATACCCCTTGGGGTTGGCATAGTCCACAACTATATTGCTCTGATTGTTATTTTCTTGAGCCTTAGCAGCCACAGAAAGCATCATGCCCGGTATCAAAAGGACAAGTAGGAATCGGTTATATATTTTCATCTATAGCTATGTCTATAAAGTTGCAAAGATACGCATTATTTGGTTTGCTCATGCTCCCGTGTTGTTTTTATTGTTTGTTCTCTGTTTTTCCAAAGCGTCTTTCCCTGCCGGCGTACTCCTCCAAGGCTTCTAAAAAATCCTCCCTGCGAAAATCGGGCCAAAGTTTTTGGCTGAAGTAAAATTCTGTGTAAGCCAGCTGCCACAGCATAAAATTGCTGATGCGTTGCTCCCCCGACGTGCGAATCAATAAATCGGGATGAGGAATGCCGGAAGTAGACAGATAACTTTCAAAAAGCGCAGCATCCAAGCCATTTGCCTCCACCTTGCCGGAACGCAGGTCGGCGGCGTACCGGTTTGCCGCCTGTAAAATATCCCAAGTCCCGCTGTAACTAAGGGCCAAAATCAACTGCAAGCCGGTGCAACAAGCAGTATCTCTAACGGATTGACCAAAACACTCCCTAACCTGCACAGGCAAATGGGAAATCTCCCCAATGGCCAAAAGTTTGACATTATTTTCGATTAACGAAGGCGTCTCGGCATGTACAGCCCTGACAAGTAATTCCATAAGGCCGTCCACCTCGACTTTGGGCCTCCCCCAGTTCTCGGATGAAAAAGCAAAAAGCGAAAGATAGGCTATGCCCAACTCTGCCGCCGTTTCTACGGCTTGACGCACGGACTCGGTTCCGGCTTGATGCCCAAAAAGCCTTTCTTTTCCCCGAGCTTTGGCCCAGCGTCCGTTTCCGTCCATAATGATAGATACATGTTTAGGTAAAGACATACACTTTTATTTTATGACGTTTCGTTTATCGAACCCCCACAGCAACTTTTCATGCAGGGTAGATATAAAATGCTGATTTCTGAGCGATACATACCGCAACACAAAAGGAGCTTTTCGGATGCAAAATTCAGAGCCCGAAGGAATCAAGGCAGAGCGATTGTCCAAGGTCAGCACGGCCCGGTCCCTCCTGCCCTGCATCACAATCCTAAGCTCTTCCTGTTCGGGAATCACAATGGGCCTCATATTCAAGTTGTGAGGGGCAATGGGCGCCACCACCCACACGCCCGAGTCGGGAAAAACAATAGGCCCGCCCACGCTGAGGGAATAAGCCGTAGAGCCGGTGGGCGTAGCCACAATGAGTCCGTCTGCCCAGCAGGCAGGCAAAGCCCCTTGACGCATAGACACGGTGACAGAAATCATTTCCGGGCCTTTTCTTTGTAGGGTGCAATCATTTAAGGCATAAGGGAAAAAAGTATCGGGCAAGGCCGACGAACTGACCTCAATCAGCGTCCGTTCCTCTATCCGGTAAGTCCCTTGCAAAAGCTGGTCTAAACAGTCTTCGTAAGGCTCCGAACCTAAGCCGGCCAAAAAGCCAAGCCGGCCAAAATTAATGCCGGCCACCGGAATCTCTCGGTCTTTGATAAACACCAACGATTCCAAAAAGGTTCCGTCTCCCCCTAAGCTCAACAGCAGGTCGCAATCGTCCGGAAGTCCGGTATGCCGGTTAAAAGTAGCGGTCCCCGGGGGGTCAATCTGCAGCCGGTTTTTCAAAAACAGATAAAACGGCTCAAAATAAATCAGCCGGACTCCGTGAATGCGAAAATAGTCGAAAACCTGTGAAATCTTTGATTTACAGGTGTATTCTATGGCTCGTCCGTAAATAGCTATGTGCATGATGCGGGTTGTTATTGAAAATTTTCCCGAAGATACTCCATTTTTGATAATTAATACCTTAATTTTGCAGCAAAATTTATAACCCATGTGCCGTCTCAGTGTTAATATAAACAAATTCGCCACTTTACGCAACGCTCGTGGCGGAAACCTGCCCAATGTACTTCAAGCGGCAGCAGACTGCGAACGGTTCGGCGCCCGGGGAATCACCATTCACCCAAGGCCCGACCAACGCCACATCCGCTATCAGGATGCAAAAGAACTCAAATCTTTGGTAACTACGGAGTTTAATATAGAAGGGAATCCCATACCTTCTTTTCAAGATTTGGTACTCCAGATTCTACCTCATCAGGTAACATTGGTGCCGGACGCCCACAATGCCCTTACTTCCAATGCAGGTTGGGACATCCGCAGAAACATATCAAGACTGACCCATTTGGTCGATTCTTTCCGCAGCAAGGGAATCCGCTGCTCCCTGTTTATAGACCCGATTCCCGACATGGTGCGTTACGCCGCCGACACAGGCGCCGACAGGATTGAACTCTACACCCAAGCCTACGCCCACGAATTTTCCGCCAATCGGGAAAAAGCCGTGGCGCCCTATATAGCAACGGCCCAAGTCGCCCTCCAATTCGGATTGGGCGTCAATGCCGGCCACGACCTAAACTTAGACAACCTCCGGTATTTTGTCGAAAAAGTACCCGGACTTTTGGAGGTATCCATAGGCCACGCCCTAATCTGCGACTCCATTTACTTAGGATTGGAAAACACCATTCAAGCCTACCTGCGGGAACTGACCGTGGGAACTGCCATACATCCCCGCTTTTGCCTTCCTGTCCCGCAAGACTAAATGCCGGTGAGCGAAAAAACGTTATCTTTGCTGCACAATTTTAATCAAAGAAACCATGAAGAAGACAAAGAGACAGACAGACAAAGTGGAGAACGAAGTGGTTCCCGAAGAAAAAAAATCAAAAATCCGGTTGTATTGGGAGGAATGTGAACGACTTGGCATCCCAAAGGGCAAAATCCTCAATATGCGAATGGTGTTAAAATAAAGACCTACAAACAAGGAGGATTGAGGCGTGAGGTACTATTTAGACACCAATGTGTTGATATATGTATTAACACGGGAGTACGACGACATAAGTCGTGAAGTTCAACGTATTTTAGACGATTATTCCAACCGTTTTTACGTAAGTTCGGTTGCCGTGAAAGAGCTCATACACGTTTACAAAACAGGTAATATTCAAGATATTCGTTGTAAATCAGTAAACGATTTATTTGAGACTATGGACGGACTGGGTATTGAGATTGTCCCCATGGCCCGACGCCACTTGTTGCAATATGCGGCGTTAAATGTCGTGGCGGGGCACAAAGACCCCAATGACCACGCTATTGTTGCCCAAGCAATTTCAGACAAAATTCCCATTATTTCTTCTGACCGTATGTTCAAGGAATATACGGGTCAAGGATTAGAGTTTGTCTTTAACAAAAGATAGATGAGGCCGCCAACAGGTGTGTTCAGCAGGGCGCAAAACCCAACGGTGCGGTATTTTCAATATTCAATTGGTCTAAAATCACTGATATACACACAAAACGAACCTGTAAGGATTTCTTACGGGTTCAAAAAGAGGGCTACAACCGAACGATATTCCTCATTTTTTTCTTATCTTTGCCCAAAATTATTTTATAAACGATAACGTTACACCTTCATGAAAAGAATCTCATTAATCGCTAATATTGTTTTAGCAGTCGCTGTTGTAGTACTTTACATCTTTTATTTTACGGACAAGGGCCGCAAAACCGGCACAGGAAAATTGGAGACGGAAAGCATTGCTGTGGACCTCCCGTCGGGGAGTATTGTATACATTCATTTGGACTCGCTGATGAATCGGTTTGACCTGTTCCACGACTTAAATAACGATTTGGAGGCAAAAGCTAAAGTGATTGATGACGACTTGAATAGAAAAGGCCGGACTTTTGAAAGGGATGCTCTTGATTATCAAGATAAAGTACAAAAAGGACTGCTGACCCGCTCTCAAGCCGAGGCCCAAGGCACCTTGTTGGAAAACCGTCAGCGCGAACTGCAACAGTACGCCCAGCAAAAACAAATAGAATTGTCAGAAGAGCAGCAGGTGATGATAAACAGGGTATTTCACGAACTCAACACCTTCCTTGAGTCTTACAACCAAGAGCATGGCTTTGCCCTTATCTTGACCACCAGCGCGGCTACCAACAACGTCATCATCGGCGACAGGAGTTTGGATATTACCAGAGCGGTCGCTGCCGGACTCAATGCCCAGTACGCCCAAAGTAAAAGGAGGTAAGCTGTTATGGACGCCCTTATTCAAACACGGTTTGATTTTCCCAAACTGACCAAGAAATACGAAGGAAAAGTCCGCGACGTGTATACCATTGCGGACCAATTCTTAGTCATGATTACCACCGACCGCATATCGGCCTTTGACGTGGTTTTACCCAAGGGGATCCCCTATAAGGGACAGGTGTTGAACCAAATCGCCTCCCGTTTTTTAGACCACACTTCCGACATTGTGCCTAACTGGAAAATCGCCTCTCCCGACCCTGTGGTGACAGTAGGACACCGGTGCGAACCTTTTCCGGTAGAGATGATTGTCCGCGGCTTCCTTTGCGGGAGCGCTTGGAGGACATACAAAGCCGGAGCGCGCTCCATCTGCGGCGTTCCCATTCCGGACGGTATGCGCGAGAATCAAGCCTTTGATAGGCCCATTGTTACGCCCACCACCAAAGCCGAGCAAGGAGACCACGACCAAGATATTTCTCGGGAAGAAATTTTGTCGCAAGGTCTTGTATCAGAAGCGGATTACACCTTATTGGAAGCCTATTCCCTTGCCTTGTTCCAACGAGGCTCGGAAATGGCCGCCTCCCGCGGGTTGATTTTGGTAGACACCAAATACGAGTTCGGGAAAAAAGGAGAGAACATCTACTTGATTGACGAAATCCATACCCCCGATTCTTCTCGTTACTTCTACAGCGAGGGGTATCAAGCGCGTTTTGAAGCCGGAGAGCCGCAACGCCAACTGTCCAAGGAATTTGTACGGGAATGGCTAATGAAAAACGGTTTTTCGGGGCAAGCCGGGCAAACCGTGCCGGACATGACTCCGGAAATCGTTGGCTCCATATCGGAGCGCTATATTGAATTATACGAGCATATTACGGGCGAAGCCTTTGTAAAAGCTCCCTACGACGGGGCTTTGATAGAGCGCATAGAGCATAATGTACTCAATATGCTTGCCCGCCTCACGTAGTCCTCGTCTGCCTATGAAGCGCATGGTCAAATATATGGTACTCGCCTGCACCATCCTGCTTGGTTCTTGCAGCGTCGTGGCCAAAGCCCAAACCAAGCCGGTGGAACACACCGTGCGCTGGATGGAGAACATCTACATCATCGCCAAAAAGTACAAGACCGAGCCTCAAATCATATTGGACTATAATAACCTTACTGCCAATCAAGTCAGGCGGGGCGTTGTCCTGCTTATTCCTTGGGAGGAGGCCACCGCAGACGCTGCCCACAAACAGGACAGCTTGGCGCGGGACGAGTTCATGGATGTTGTAGTTCCTTTTAATCCAAACGATTGCTCCAATTACCTCCCCTATCCGGGCATCAGCCACTCGGTTTCTCTGATTCTTCCCTTACAGCTTACGGACGAACAGCCAAACAGCCTGTTTATAGAGTTTTATCAAGGTTTTTTGCTGGCGGCAGAAGACCTTAGGCAAGAAGGCATGGGCATCATCTTAAGGACCCTCGACTTGGCTGCCTACCCCAATATGCCCGCTTTGGTGCAGGCCGGAGCGCTCCAAAATCAAGAACTGATTATTGGGCCTGTATTTGCCGAGGATGTTTTTGCCTTGCTCCAAAATACTTACGGCTCGGAGGCTAAAATCGTATCTCCCCTCGACCCCAGAACGGAGCAGGCAGTCGAAGCCAATCCCCGTTTTTTTCAAGTAAGCCCTCCTCCTTACTGGCAGCAATACAATTTACTCCAATACTTGGAGCCGCAATCGGGAATGGTATGGCTTTTCTCCGAAGAAGGAGGCAGGGACCAAGCCTTGTTGGCGCTGACCAAGCAGATATTGGGGGAATCCCAGATTCCCTATCGCGAATACAACCACAGAGTAGTTAGAGAGCAGAATATTACAGACAATTTGGCCCAACTGTTCCAGTCCGATGTCAACAATCAGGTTATTGTGGTTTCGTCCAACGAAGCCTTTGTATCGGACCTGCTTAGAAACCTCCATATGGTACATAGCGGCCGCCAGCGGCCGATTACCTTGTTCGGGAACGCCGGCTGGCGTAATTTTGAAAGCGTGGACTTGGATTATTACCACCAAATGCGTCTCCACCTGTCCCTGTCTAACTATATTGACTACGAACGCGCCGATTTAAAACACTTCCTTGCCCGTTACCGAGCTTTATTCCAAACCGAACCTTCCCCTTACGCCTATCAAGGCTATGACGTAGGCTATTACTTCTTGCGGGCGCTTTATACCAAAGGCCCCCGTTTTGAAGACTGTACGGAATTAATTCCCGCCCGCCCTTTGCAGTCCAATTTCCGGTTCCAAAAGGTAGGCCCCAACGGAGGGTTTATCAATACCGACTCGCGGGTTATCCGTTATTTACCCGACTACCGAATCGAAGTCCTGCGCTAAGGAACCGCACCACAGTTTTGTTACCAACGACAACATAAAATATACAAGCAAAAAAAAAACATCTATGATGAAAAAAACACTTTTCCTCTTTGTTCTTGTCTTCTTTGCCGGACTTACGGCCAAAGGACAGGACGGCCAAATCAAATTCACCCAATACGATTTGCCCAATGGACTGCATGTGATTCTGCATCAGGACCACAGTACGCCTAACGTGATTGTGTCGCTCATGTATCACGTAGGCTCCAAAAATGAAGACCCCGAACGCACGGGATTTGCACATCTCTTTGAACACTTGATGTTTGAAGGTTCTAAACACATTGAGCGGGGCGATTTTTTTAAGATTGTCCAATCAAACGGCGGAGAACTCAATGCCAACACCTCTTTTGACCGCACCTACTACTTCGAAATGATGCCGGCCAACCAGTTGGAATTAGCCCTGTGGATGGAATCGGAGCGTATGTTACATGCTAAAATTGACTCCATTGGCGTGGCTACCCAAAAGGGGGTGGTGATTGAAGAACGCAAACAGACCATGGACAATAATCCCTACGGAACATGGTTGGAAGAAATCAATAAACGCCTCTTTACCGTTCACCCCTACCGTTGGCATATCATCGGCTCTCCCGAACACATCAGTAATTCGAGTTTTGAAGATGTGTATCATTTTTACGAAACCTACTATGTGCCCAATAACTGCGTATTGGTCATTGCCGGAGATTTTGAGGAAGCGAATGCGCGGGAAATGGTGCAAAAATATTTTGGCGACATTCCGAGGGGGACAAAACCCATACAGCGCCCCACGGTGGTTGAGCCCCCGTTACGGGGAGAAATCCGCGATGTGGTATACGACAAAATACAACTCCCCGCCGTATTTATGGCTTATCAAGGACCTGCCATGGGCACCAAGGACGCTTACGTGATGGATTTGTTGTGCTCGGTACTTTCGAATGGAAAAAGCGCCCGCCTCAAAACCAACCTTGACGATAAAGGCATAGCCGTCCAAACCATGGCCGTCAATTTTGGATTTGAACATCCGGGCCCCATATATTTGGTAGCGATTGCCAATGCCGGCAAAACAGCCGAAGAAGTAGAAAACGCCATGAGTGCAGAAATGGAGAGATTGCGCCACGAACTTGTATCTGAAGATGAATTTCAGATGGTTAAAGCTGCCAAAGAGTATGAAGTGGCCTCCGGCTTGACCTCGCTCTTTACCATTGCCGAAGAACTTGCCGGAAACCATACCTACTTTAGGGACGCCTCAAGAATCAATACTCAATTGGAAAATTACAGCAGCATCACCCGCGAAGATCTTAAAAATGCAGCTATTAAGTATTTTGATAAAAACAATCGGGTCGTGTTACACTATCTGCCCGAATCTCAGACAAACCAATAAATACCTAAGACGATGAAAAAAATCAGTTATATACTCCTTCTATTGCTTTGCGCAACCTCCATACACGCGCAAACGCTTGACCGCAGCATACGTCCCGCCCCCGCTCCGGCCAAAGAAATCGAAATAAAAGACGCCCAAATATTTACCCTTCCAAACGGATTAAAGGTATTTGTGGTGGAAGACCACCGTGCGCCTATTGTGTACTATTCGTTACAATTAGACATAAAGCCCGCCTTGGAAGGCGATAAAGCCGGTCTACAGGATTTATTTGCCGAAGTCATGGGAACGGCCACCCGCAGCAAAACCAAAGAGCAACTCAACAAAGAGATTGACTTGATAGGGGCAAGGGTGAATGTAAACGCCCGCGGGGGATTTGCCTCGGGCTTAAAAAAATATGAATCCAAGATGCTGGAACTGCTGGCAGACATGGTGCTGCATCCCGTTTTTAATCAAGATGAGTTGGATTTAAATAAAGACAAGGCAAAAAGCGGATTAGAATTTTTAAGCAGCGATGCAGGCAGCGTGGGCATCCGTTTAAGCAACGCGCTGGCGTATGGGTCTCAATTCCCAAGCGGAGAAGTGGAAACCTTGGAGACCATCAACCGCATAACGATTGCCGATTTGGAACATTTTTACCGCACTTACTTTGCCCCCAATGTAACCCGCTTAGTCATTGTGGGAAACACTACCCTTGCCCAAGCAAAGGCCAACGCCGAAAAACACTTTGGACAGTGGCAAAAGAAAGACGTTCCGGAATCCAAGTACGTAATTCCCCAAGCGCCTGCACAAACAAAGGTGGCTATGTTCCATAAAGACGGAGCCGTTCAATCCATCATTAACTTGACTTACCCTGTAGATTACAAGCCCGGAGCCCCCGATACCGAGGCCATATCTTTGGCGGCCTATACCCTGGGCGGCGGCGCGTCCGGCAGGTTATTCCAAAACCTTAGGGAAACGCACAGTTATACCTACGGCGCCTATTGTAGACTGGCAGAAGGCGAATTAGTGGGACTGTTCGCGCTCACCGGAGGTCGTGGCGGCCCTTCTGTAAAAGCATCTGCTACCGACAGCTCCCTTGTACAGGTCATTTACGAAATGAACAACATGATTAATTCCCCGATTGCCCAAGAGGAGCTAAGGGCGGGCAAAGCCTATTTTGCCGGAAGTTTTGGACGCTCCCTGCAACAGTCCGCCACCATTGCTCGGTACGCCGTTTACATAGATAAATTTAACCTGCCCAAAGATTACTTCAAAAACTATTTGAAGCGCATGGAAGCCGTAACCGTCTCCGATGTGCAAGCCGCTGCCAAGAAGTATTTTAAGCCTCAAAATGCGTGGATTGTCGTGGTGGGCGACAAAGAACATGCCGATGGATTAAAACAATTTTCCCCCGACAACACGGTTCAGTTTTACGACCTCAACGCCAATCCGGTGGCCGCTCCCCAAACCTTGAGCGCAGACTTGAGCGCCGAACAGATTATCCACAACTATGTACAGGCATTAGGCGGAACCGCGGCCATTGACGCCATTACCGACTATAAAATGACCGCAACTATGAGCGCCATGGGGCAAAGCTTCGAGATGACTAAAATGTTCAAGGCGCCCCATTATGCATCAACCGCCATTGGGATGGGCAGCATGGTCGTCCAAAAAATGGTATTTGACGGGATTACCTACACAATGTCGGGCATGGGCGGCAATCAAGAGTTTACAGAAGGGACTGAGTTTGAAATAGGAAAGGCAGAAGCTGCCGTTTGTCCCGAAATGAACCTGCTTAAAGGCGACTATTCCCTAACAGTAAAGGGAATAGAGAATAACGCATACATATTGGACGTAGATAAAGGCTTCATAAAAACCACCTATTATTTTGACGTTGATACCGGCCTGCTTATTCGCCAAACCAACATGATGGAGACGCCTCAAGGTGAGATGCAGCAAATTTCCGAAATTGGCGACTACCGTCCGGTGGGCGGCCTCCTCTTTCCCCATACCATCGTGCAAAAAACGCCGGCCATGGGGGTAGAAATGAGGGTAACTGTTAGCGAGATTCTGGTGAATACCGGTCTGACCGCAGATGATTTTAAATAAGGGAAGTTTTTACAAATTTCCCTTTTCTATGTCCTTAAAGTAATTTACCGTCCCCACCTTTAATTCGACTGTGGCGGCGTTGTCGCAGACAATGATGCCTTTGGGGTGCATTTGCAGGGCGGTAATCGTCCACATTTGGTTTACGCTGCCTTCTACGGCTTGAGCCAAGGCGCGCGCTTTGCTGTGTCCATTGACTAAAATAAGCACTTCTTCGGCGTCCATAATGGTGGCCACGCCCACCGTAAGGGCGGTCTTGGGCACTTGGCTATGGTCGTTGTCAAAGAAACGGGCATTGGCGTACAGGGTATCTGTGGTTAGGGTTTTGATGCGGGTGCGGGAACTCAAGGACGAACCGGGTTCGTTAAAGGCGATGTGGCCGTCCGGACCGATTCCCCCCATGAAAAGGTGAATCTTTCCGTATGAGCGGATTTTTGCCTCATATGCGGCACATTCGGCCTCCAAATCGGGGGCGTTCCCATTGAGGATATGCGTATTATTACTCTGTATATCAATGTGTTTGAAAAAATGTTCCCGCATAAAGCTGTGGTAGCTTTGGGGGTGGTCTTCGGGAATACCTACATATTCATCCATATTAAAGGTACACACATGTTTAAACGACACCTTTCCCTCCCGATAAAAACGAATCAATGCCTTGTAGCATCCCAAGGGAGAGGAGCCGGTAGGCAGTCCCAACACAAAAGGGCGTTGGGCAGTAGGACAAAAAGCATTTATCTTGTTAATCACGTAAGTGGCCGCCCATTCCGAAAGACGGTTATAATCGGGTTGAATGATAACTCTCATAGTTAGTTATTTTTGCGTTAATAATTGTTTGGCGTTGTTGATGGCGGCCTGACTGATTTCGGAACCGCTCAAAAGGCGGGCGATTTCCATCACGCGCTCTTGAGGATTAAGCTGTTTAAGGCAGGTACGGCTGCCGGCGGGGCTTTGTTCTTTATATACCAAAAGGTGGTTGGCTCCTTTAGAAGCAATCTGAGGCAAATGGGTAATGGCTATCACCTGCATATTTCCCGACATATCGCTGATTACCCGACCCATTTTATCGGCAATCTTTCCCGACACCCCCAAGTCAATTTCGTCAAAAATAATGGTGGGCAAATCATGGGAACGAACCATCAAGGACTTCATACAAAGCATGATTCTGGAAAGTTCTCCGCCAGAGGCCACCTGTGCAAGCGCCCCCGGAGCCATTTCTTTATGGGCCGAGAATAGAAAGTCGGGGCGCTCCCTGCCTAAAGTCCCGTAATCCGGCAAAGGCTCCAAGCGCAACTGCAAGGCCGCATAGGGTATGCCCAACAGCTGCAAACGATGTACCGCATCCTGTTCCAAATCCGGCAAGGCTTTTTGACGGGCCTCAGACAATTGCTTGGCCGCTTGGTCAAGAGCTAACTTAGCCTCCTGCAATTCTCGGTCTATGGCTGCCAAAAGCGCCCGGGCTTCTTCCATGCCCTCACATTCGGACGACAAGCGGTCCCGGCAAGCCACCAACTCCTCTACAGAGCCGCAGTGGTGCTTGTGCTGCAAATCGTACAACAGGTCTAACCGCCGGTTCACTGCCTCTAAACGCTTGGGATTGTCTTGTACCTTTTGCTCTGTAGCCGTCCATTCGGCGCAGAGGTCTTTTAATTCTATCCGCAAACCCTCTAAACGATGGGCCGATTCCCGAAGGCCTGCATACAGGGGAAGCGTTTTTTGCATGATGCCCCAAGTCTCGCGCAGCAGGGGCAAAACGGCCCGTTCCTCTTCCTGCAAAAGCCCAAGCATGGCAAACAAATTGGCTTTAATCTCTCCGGCGTGGACAAGAGCAGCCCGCTCCTCCTCCAACTCCTGCTGCTCTCCCGGACTTAATTGGGCGGCCCTAAGCTGTTCCCATTGAAAATACCGGTAGTCCTGCTCTTTTTCTCCCTGTAAAACAAGGGTTTCTTGAGTCTGACGCTTGGCCTCTGTAGTCCGGTAATGCTGTAAAGCCCGCCGGTAGGCCATCCTTTGTTCGTCCAAGCCCGCATAGGCGTCTATCAGCAATAACTGAAATTCGCTCTGCTTCAAGAGCAGGTTTTCGTGTTGGGCGTGAACGTCAATCAATTTATCGCCTAACTGCCTCAGCGCCGGTAAGCCCGCGGGCACGTCGTTTACAAAGGTACGCGACTTTCCGGCCGGACTAATGACCCTGCGAATCACCAACTCAGCCCCCGATTCGATTTCGTTTTCGGCTAATATGTCTTCTATGCCCGGATAGCCGGCGACTCTAAAAGTCCCCTCGACCACGCAATTTCGTTTGGGGTCTCTGACTACGCCCTGCTCTGCCCTTTGTCCCAAAATCAAGGACAAGGCTCCCAAAAGAATAGACTTTCCGGCTCCCGTTTCTCCGGTAATCATGGTCAATCCCGCCGGAAAATCAATCTCCAAAGAGTCAATTAACACGTAATTATCAACCAATAACCGCGTAAGCATGGCCTTGCGTCCCCTATTGAGGATTCTCTATCTTGCGGTAATAAATTTTTCCTGCTTCAAACTCGTTTATGGCCGACAAGGTGGGCTTGGGCTGACGCTCATAGTAGCGGGAAATTTCTATCTGCTCCCTGTTCTCAAAGGTCTCCTCAAGGGTGTCGGCATAACTGGAAAACTCCTCCAATTTGGCGTTGAGTTCCTGTTTCATTTCTGCCGCAATCTGATTGGCCCGCTTGGCCATAATCATTACCGACTCGTAAATATTGCCGGTAGGCTCGGTCAGTTTGGAAATGTTTCTGGTAACAGTATTGCTTGCAGCCTGCTGTTTTTTTGTATCTATCTTCATATCTTTAATTTATTATTCTACAACTTCCGGCTCTCTGTCTCTTCCGATGGCTCTTTGGGCGCGTCTAAACATCCCGTCCACTTCGCCTATATATTTGGACTCCGGATATTCGCTTACAAAGTTGTAATAGGAGTCTATCACCGTTAGAAACCGTTCCCGCTGACGAAAAGAGACACTGTTTATGGCATACCTAAAATTAGCGGCCACAATGTAGTACATAATCTCCTCTCGGTATCTGTTGTCGGGATTGTCCCGCAATACATTTCTGAGGGCAAAGGCCGCCGCCCTGTAATTTTCTATTCTATAATACAATTTTGCCGATTCAAAACTTTTCTTCTCGATTCGCTCATTAAGTTCGTCCAATTTTTTCCAACAATCTTCTGCAAACTCTGAGTCGGGGTAATCGTATAGAAATTCGTTAATTACCGAAATGGCCGTATACGTGGGCAACTGGTCCAACTCCCATCGGTAGGTCATGCCGTACAAACATTCTATACGCAAATACCTTGCCTTGGGAGTAAAAGGACTGCGGGGAAATATTTGGGAAAACTGGTCAAAGGTGCTCTCGGCCTCGTCGTAATATCCTCCGTAATATTGACTTAGTCCCAAATAGTATTGCACCGAATCGTCTCTTGCCGTACCTCGGTTAATCAGCACAATCTGACCAAACAACTCTTTGGCGCGGTTATACTTTCCTGCGTTGTAAAATTCAAAGGCCTTTTGGTACTTCAAATCCGCATCGGGACTGCGCAACAGCAGTTCGTATTGGCTGGCGCAACCGGCCAACAGGATTACCAATAATAAAAAATATCTGTTCATGCTATTTATGTTCTAATTCCGATAAAAAACGCTCTGCGTCCATAGCCGCCCTGCATCCGGAGCCTGCCGCTGTAATCGCTTGGCGATACAGGGGGTCCTGTACGTCTCCGGCGGCAAAAACACCCGGCACATTGGTTTTGGAAGTTTTGCCGTCGGTAATGATATAGCCTTCGGAATCCAAGGCTATCCAAGGACGGAAGACCTCGGAATTGGGATGATGGCCTATGGCCAAGAAAAATCCGTGGAGCGGAATTTCCTTTTCTTCTCCGCTTTGATGACGCAGTCTGAGGCCGGTAACCCCGCTGTCGTCTCCCAATACCTCGATGGTTTGGTACTCCCACAGAATATGGATGTTGAGGCAATTTTTTACCCTTTCCTGCATGGCTTGAGAGGCCCTTAACACATTCCGTCTGACTATCATATACACCTTTTTGCACAATCCGGCAAGGTAAAGCGCTTCTTCGCAGGCCGTATCTCCGCCTCCCACCACGGCCACCTCTTTGCCCCTGTAAAAAAAGCCGTCGCAGGTGGCGCAGGCAGAAACGCCTTGACCCCTAAAACGCTCTTCTGACGGGAGGCCTAAGTATTTGGCAGTGGCTCCGGTAGCAATAATCAGACTGTCTGCTTCCATGTCTTTCTCGTCGTCTATCCTAATCGCAAAAGGATGGACGCTCAAATCTGTTTGGGTTACTGTTCCAAACCTCACTTCTGTTCCAAAGCGCTCTGCTTGAGCGCGGAGTTCGTCCATCATTACGGGACCGGAAATGCCGTTGGGATAACCCGGAAAGTTTTCGATTTCTGTGGTGACAGTCAACTGTCCACCCGGCTGAATACCTTGGTACACAACCGGATTAAGACCGGCTCTGGCAGCATAAACGGCCGCCGTGTACCCGGCCGGCCCGCTACCGATAATGAGGCATTTGATACGTTCTTTCATATATCCCAATTGAAACCGCAAAGATAGATTATTTACGATTATTTTGCAATTCAAAAAACATGCCGTAACTTTGTGGCTTCAAAATCGGGGCGTAGCGCAGTTGGCTAGCGCACTTGCATGGGGTGCAAGGGGTCGGACGTTCGAATCGTCTCGCTCCGACAAGTTGAAAATCTGACAGTTCAAGACAATAGCAGGAAAATCCAAAGGAGTTTTCCTGCTTGTTTTTAACAAAAGATTAAACTTTTTTGTACGTTTGTGGCGGACATCCATTTCCACAAATTTTTAATCACAATTACTTGAATGTCAAAAAGGAAAACTTTCCATGAAGTTTTTTGAGAAAAAATCGCGAAACCGCTACGTGGTATTAGTAAAATTACTATCTTTGTCGTGTAATCCAAAAGCAAAGAAACAATGAAATACTCAGAAGCAGAGAAGAAGTTGAAGAAAGAGGGGTGTTACTTTCTTAGGAATGGTTCAAAGCACCCAATTTGGGAGAGCCCAATCACAGGATTCCAATTCGCCATGAGTTATCATAAAAGCGAAGAAGTTCCTTCTGGGACATTGAAAAGTATAAGCATACAATCGGGGGTTAAACTTTAGCCTCCAATAAAAAATGGTATAAGATGGAAACAAAAAAACTAAAAGTTAAGGCATTTATTGAGCGAGGTGCAAATGGGAAGTACGGCGTTTACTTAGACCACGATGAAACCCGTTTGAACTATGGGATTTTTGGAGAGGGCAGTTCTGCTGAAGAGGCAATCAATGATTTCTACGGATGTTATGAGGACATAAAGATGTCGTTACGAGAAGACGGGAAATCGTTTTTTGAGGTAGATTTTGATATTCAGTACGACGTCGCCTCGTTTCTAAACTATTATTCAAAGATTCTTACGTTGTCAGGCTTGGAAAAAGTAACAGGAATCAATCAACGCCAGCTTGGACACTACGTACAAGGTAGGACACTGCCCCGTCCCGAAACGGTAAAAAAAATTGAAACTTCTTTACACGCCTTGTCGGTCGAATTGGGCCAAGTGCGCTTTTGCGTATAGCTTAGGATGACACTACTGGACGCAGTCTTTTTAAAGCTGTGATAAACAAAGCAATGAGAGAATTTGCTTGGAGGATGAACCATATTGATTGTTTCTACCAGTTGGCGTTTCTCTCCGATAGCCGATAATTAACAAAAATCCATTGCCTTAGAGACTCAACATTGCTTCTCCAGTTATTCCTTACGTACTGCAGGTCGCGGTCGTATTTTTTAAACTCTTTCCAATTATTTTCTCTCCTTTTATCATTAAGATATTGACGATAAATGCTCTTGGGATTGTCTATTGTAATCCTTACTAATTCATCCTTAACTTCTACTGTAATAGTTTGAGTAGCCCTGTACCATATCCTCTTAAACCGGTAATCAATAGCATATTTGTATTTTACTTCACTATTGGTTTCCGATAGCATTTCAATCGTATTCTGTTCTGCAATAAAGTCTTTACTTTCAAGCCATCTTAGTGCCATCCTGTGCAGCGTATCTGCCGGAGTGTTGGGGATTTCGATTATTCTTTGCAGCTGCAGAGAATCGGGCGATAGCGTGTTTCGTTGTCCTAACAGCGTTGCAGCGGACAGAAAAAGGGTTAATGTTAGGAGGGTTATTTTTTTCATAATAATTTGATTTTTAATTTCATAACTTCATTTTTTCTAATTGCATGTAGTCTAAATTAAACATATCCTTAATGCCAACCCAAAACAATTCATCACTATAATCCATATTATTACGCGATAACCGCACAAACTGACTTTTGCATATAGATTTAACCTCGTTGAAACGATATTTATAGAAATCACCTTCCTTAATTTTAAAATAGTTTTTCAAAATTTTAATATTAAGGCTCTCTTTTTCAGTGATAATATGCGTATTGATGATAAAATTAATGTATAATAGAATCAAGTCGAGCAAATCTAATCGGATGTATTTTAGGTCTATGTGGTATTTTTTTAGGATATTATTCAAGTTTTCCCTATTTATTACCCCCTCCCTATCCAACTCATTATTACATATAAGTTTGATAATATCAGCAATATAGTTCTTAAAGGTTCCTTTTTCCAAGATGATTGTAAATGCCTCAGATAACTCTAAATCGTTGTGCATAAAGTTTGAATATAAATTTTCCACATCGTTATGAAACTCGGAAAACAAAGATAGGTATTTATTGTAATTACCAGCATCCTTGTCTAAATGGTCTTGGCAATATTGAATTAAGTCAAATATCTTTGCAGTCTCCAAGTCTCTATCATGCCCCGAAATAGTATCGGCTATCTTCAGTTTGTATTGTTCGAGCGAACTTTTTACCATCGAGCATAGGCGTTCATTGATTGATGCGTTGTTTGAAAAGTCCATAATATTTTGATTTTTAATATTTTTATTTATTTAGGTTACTGTACACAATTGTCCCGCAGAGTTAGGAACAAACACAAAGGTACAGAAATAGTTTAAACTACGATAGAAAAGAAAATGCGTATAACTTTAGGATTACCCCACTGTACGCCTCCTGCTCCGGCAGGAGTTTTGTTTGTTCATCTGGCAGTCTTGTTAATGCGGTGATAAGTAAAGTAATTCGAGTTGGCGGACGAAATAATTTCTCTTTTTATCATAAATAATAGAAAAAATGCAATGAATTATTTTGACAATAGAAATAAAAGTATTATCTTTGCAGCGCCAAAGAAACAATAAAAGATGTGAAGTCAAATGAATTGCATAGATTAATACTAAATCAAGGATGGCGGATTAAGAGGCAGTCCGGGAGCCATGTAATCTATGAAAAAGAAGGCAAGATATATCCGGTGCCAAGTCATGGAAGCAAAGAGGTTCCCACGGGAATAGAAAAGAAAATTAAACGGGAAATGGGGCTAAAATAGCCGGTAGAAATATAAATATGAAAACAATACATGTAAAAATCGAAAGGAATAAAGACGGATTTGGCGTTTATGCGGATAATGAAGTATTCTCCGGAATGGGCGATACTTTGGGGCAGGCTATTGAAAACATGGTTGAAGGAATCAACCTGTACACCGAGACGATGAAAGAAGCCAAATTATCGTATCCATCTTATTTAAACGGAGGTTACAAATTTGAATACGAATACGATATGCAAAGCATGGTTTCTTATTATTCCGGAATAATAGGGTTTTCCGGATTGGAAAAGATAACCGGAATACATCAAAAACAATTAGGGTCGTACGCTAAAGGAGAAAGTAGTCCAAGAAAAGAACAAACAGAAAGATTTGTTACCGGATTACACACTTTTGGGGCAGAACTAAATGCCATATCTCTTTAATTAAGTCGTTTGGTTAGCACATTTGGATATGGCGCCCC
>WRBG01000009.1 GCA_009784635.1 Bacteroidales bacterium
CTTACCGTAGGAGAGGATTGGACTGCCGCGAAAGACATCTAACTCGGTAAATACAAAACCTAACGAGGCCGATGGGTAGAAAAACGAACGATTGCCGCGTGGCATGGTAGAAATAACGTCATTACGTCCAGTCAAGTTCAAGAAGAGCATGCTCTTATACGACAAAGAGGCATTGGCAAAAAAACCAACGGTTCTGCTTTGAGACTTAGACTCTCCTGAGTTCTTCACACTTGTATTTGAAATATGAGGCCATCCACCAAAGTTTAGATTTGTCCCGTTTGCATCAATACGTTTTCGATTATTATGGATGAATTCATTTCCAAGCAACAGTCCAAAATCGAAGTCGTCTGCAAAGTTCATGTTAAAGTTGGTTGTAAACAACGAGTTAAGATGGCGCATATTGACGTTGTAATGGAAAACTGCTCCAAGTCCGGAACGACTTCCATACTCTTCGATATCCTGCACATATGAGGTATAGGTGTCAATGCCCAATTGGTAACGAAACGACAGGGTTTTGCTTCCGTCTGTGCTGATTTCCGGGGCAAACTGCAAAAAGCTGTTTCCAAAAAATCGGGTGGTTTGTTCGTCGTTCACATTGTGTTTAGCCGCCCAATAGGGGTTGTTAAAAGTAGAGGACCTAAACAATATCTGTGTATAGGGATTCGACTCCGTAGCAGCCGGTATGCCTTTTAGGTCGTAGTTGGCGGGAGCGGCGTAGAGCGCCCACAACATGGCGGTGTTGGCAGCTGCAATCTTATTCACATACGAATTGGAAAAATTGCCAGAAAAGCCAGTCTTCCACGCTTTGGACAATTGGGTTTCTACCAAGCCCCTTGCATTGTAACGATTCATTTTAGACGAAGGAACAATACCTTCTTGGTTGGCAGCAGAAAGTCCAAAAGAGTAGTTGGTTTTGTCGGTAGCCTGACTCACGTTGACCGCATTGTTAAATGTGGTTCCTATGTTAAAATAGTTGCCAAAGTTGTCGTACACCGCAGGTTCAACCCATGGGTCAAGGCCGGCCTGCCAACGTTGATGCACATAATATTTTCCCGGATGACCGTTGAGGTTTCCTCCAATGGGGCCACTGAAATCAGAGCCCGGCGGGATTAAAGTGGGCTCATTGGGCAGTTCCGTAATTTTAGGTCCCCATGCAGAGGCGCCCTGCCATTGATACATATACCTGCCCGACGCTGCGTCCCATGTGCCTTGTCCGTAGGTGGTTTGGTAGTCCGGCTTTCTGGCCACTTGGTCAAAAGTAACGGAAGAGGACACCGTTACTACGGCTTTACCCTGAGCATTTCTTCCGCTTTTGGTGGTGATCACAATCACACCGTTTGATGCCCTAAGGCCATAAAGCGCCGATGCAGCCTGCCCTTTTAGAACAGTAAAAGTCTCAATATCGTTTGGGTCAATATCAATTGCCCTGTTGGTATAGTCGACTCCGGATGTACCGGCACTGTTAGTCCATGTTGGCGTTGATGCAATCGGCATCCCATCAACAACGTACAACGGAGTATTGTTGTCCGTAAATGAGCGTGCACCCCGTATTACAATATGAGAAGAAGCGCCGGGCATACCGCTGGAGGGTTTTACCTCCACTCCGGAGAGTTTTCCTTGCATGGCGGTTGCGACACTCGTTGCTCCTGCGCGCACGAGATCATCACCTTTGATCTCCTGCACCGCATATCCAAGCGACCTTCTCTCGCGCGTCATACCCATGGCCGTAACCACCACTTCTGCAAGCACATTATCGCTTGCCATCGCTACATTGATCACACTGCGTCCCCCAACGGGAATTTCTTGAGTAGCCATTCCAATAAAGGAAAATACCAACGTCGCGTTGGTCGGCGCTGTTATGGAGTAAGCTCCATCATTAAGCGTAGTCGTCATCGTATTGGTCCCCTTTACGACAATCGCAACGCCCGGAAGTGCGGAATTATCCGCCGCATCCGTAACTGTTCCTCTGATTTGCACGGTCTGCCCATATAATTGGGAAGACGCCACAAAAGTCAGGAATGTAAAAATAATTCTGATTTTTTTCATTTAACTGGTTTTTAGTTAATTAAATTTCACAATATTAGGTACCTAATTAGTTATTAATGCGCAAATGTAGCTCTTTTTTTTTAATTACCAAAAAAAACCTCCTGTTCAGGGGTATAGCCGCTGTCGGGGGGGAGGTTTGGCAGACCGGCGGCCTCTGTGGCTAAGCGGTCGCAGCGTTCGTTTTCGGGATGGCCGGAATGACCTTTAATCCACACAAAATTAACGCGATACTTTGGCCAAACATGTAGGAAACGAAGCCAAAGGTCTATGTTCTTAGCCTTTTTAAATCCTTTGGCCTGCCACTTGAGCAACCAGCCTTTTTCTATAGCGTTGACTACATAAGTGGAGTCGCTGTATACGGTAACTTGAGAGCCGGGAATCTTTAGGGCTTCCAAACCGACAATCACGGCCAATAATTCCATGCGGTTGTTGGTGGTAAGGCTGACCCCTCCCGAAAGTTCTTTGCGGTAAGGCCCGCTGACCAACACCACGCCATAACCGCCCGGGCCCGGATTTCCTTTGGCCGCACCATCGGTATACAGGGCTATGGGGTGCATCAACCGGCCTGCGGCCCCTCTAAAGGAGTCGATTTCAACATATTCTTTTGTAATTCACGGTATTGTATCCGCGACTTGTACAAATCGTTGGCCATATAAAGCGCGGCCAACATGGACTCGGCAGAAGCGCTTCCGGTTCCGGCAATATCGTAGGCCGTACCGTGGTCCGGAGAGGTGCGGATAATGGGCAGGCCGGCCGTAACATTGACTCCACTGTGAAAAGCTAAGGTTTTAAAGGGAATCAAGCCTTGGTCGTGGTACATGGCCAACACAGCGTCAAAACGGCGGAATGACGCACTTCCAAAAAAGCCATCGGCGGCATAAGGCCCAAAAGCCAAAATCCCCTGCCGAGCAACCTGTTCCAAAGCAGGGATAATAAACTGCTGCTCCTCGGAGCCTAATACTCCTCCGTCTCCGGCATGAGGGTTGAGTCCCAACACTGCAATCTTGGGTTTGCCCATCTGAAAATCATTTTTTAGGGAGTCGTTGAGTTGCTCAATTTTTTGTACGACCAAAGCCGTACTCAGTTTCTCCGAAATTTGGGCCAAAGGGACATGACCTGTGGCCACGCCCACCCGCAGGGAGCTACTGCAAAGCATCATGATATAGCGCGTTGCGTTAAACGCATTGGCCAAAAATTCGGTATGTCCGGGGAAGGCGAAACCTCCCTCGCTTACGTTTTGCTTGTTAAAAGGCGCCGTAACCAAGGCTTGAATTTTAGAGGCTTTAATATCTGCCACCGCCGCCTGAAGCGCCGACAGCGCCGCTTTTGCTCCATCTTGGGTTTTCTTTCCGGGCTCTATGGCAAAATTGTCCGGCACGCATTGTATCAGATTTATCCTCTTGGGATGAGCCTCTGCGGGATTATTGATTACGTGTACCGAGAATCCCTCGGCCTCGGCTATCAATTTGCGGTAGTGGGCCACAAATTTAGAGGAGCCGTAGATTACGGGCGTAAATATTTCTGTTATCCGGTTGTCCAACAAGGCTTTTATAATCACCTCATAGCCTACGCCGTTGGTGTCGCCTTGAGTGATGCCTATGGTAATTTTTTGCTGCATATAGATATATTTGGGGGCGCAAGATACAAAATTATACAATATCTTTGCCGTTATGTCTAATGCCTTTGATACCAACCTCCAATTTTTGAGCGGAGTAGGTCCCCGCCGCGCCCTGCTGTTAGAAAAAGAATTGGGCATGGGCACTGTGGGCGATTTATTATCGTGTTATCCTTTTCGTTACATAGACCGGAGCCGTTTTTACGCCATTCGCGAACTGCATCCCGATTTGGGCTATGTACAAATCCGGGGACACTTTAGCTCTATGTCTGTGCAGGGGCAGGGCCCCAAAAAACGACTGACCGCCCTTTTTACGGACGGGCTCGGAGAGATTGAGGTGGTTTTTTTTCAAGGAATCAAATGGGTTCAAGCCAAAATAATGACCGGAGTCGAATACGTACTCTTTGGCAAGGTGTCGGTTTTTAACCAAAGTCTCAACATGGTACATCCGGAAGTGGAACAGCCCTTTGGCGCTCCGCTTCATGGAACCGCTTCCATGCAGGCCCTGTATCCGGGCACCGAAAAGCTAAGAAACAACGGAATCAACCAAAAATTCTTTAGCCGGCTGATGGCGGAGGCTTTGGCCAAGATGAAAGGACAGGTTTCCGAAACCCTCCCCTCCGGCTTGATACAGAGTTTAAAACTGATTTCTAAAGCCGAAGCGCTTGCCAACATTCATTTTCCCGCAAATAAAGTCCTGCTGGCCAAAGCCCAACAACGACTAAAGTTTGAAGAGCTGTTTTATATTCAGCTTGATTTGCTTAAACAAAAATCCCTGCGCCTCTCCTCCCTGCGGGGCCTGCGCTTGGTGAAAATCGGGGAACATTTCAATAACTGCTACCACAAACTCCCTTTTAGTCTGACCAACGCCCAAAAACGGGCGCTTAAAGAAATCCGGCAGGATACGGGCAGCGGAAAGCAAATGAACCGCCTGTTGCAGGGCGACGTGGGCAGCGGAAAAACCATGGTGGCTCTTTTATCGGTCTTGATTGCCATTGACAATGGTTTTCAAGCCTGCATGATGGCCCCTACCGAGATTTTGGCCCGACAACATTTTGCTTCCATCTCCAAACTAACCGCCGGAGGCTCCACGACCGTAGGATTGCTTACCGGCTCTACCAAGCGCAGCGAGCGCAAAAAATTGTTTCAAGCCCTTGCCGATGGTTCTTTACATCTGTTGGTAGGCACCCACGCCCTCATAGAGGAGCAGGTACAGTTTGCCAACTTGGGTTTTGTGGTCATTGACGAACAGCACCGTTTTGGGGTAGACCAACGCGCCCGCCTGTGGAGCAAGAACCAAGCCCCTCCCCATATCTTGGTCATGACCGCCACCCCTATTCCCCGAACCTTAGCCATGACCCTTTACGGAGATTTGGACGTATCGGTGATTGACGAACTGCCGCCCGGCAGACAACCGGTCAAGAGTCTGCATTTTAACGACAGCCAACGCTTGAGGGTCTTTGGTTTTATGAAAGAGCAGATTAAAACCGGACGTCAGGTCTATGTGGTCTATCCTTTGATTAAGGAGTCCGAAAAAATGGACTACCAAAACCTCGAAGAAGGCTATGAGCATGTTAGCCGCGCCTTTCCTTTGCCGGACTATTTTACCTCCGTGGTACACGGGCAACAAAAATCCGAGGACAAAGCCTTTGAGATGAACCGATTTATAGAGGGAAAGACCCATATAATGGTGGCCACCTCGGTGATAGAAGTAGGGGTAGATGTGCCCAATGCTTCGGTGATGGTCATCGAGAGCGCAGAACGCTTTGGCCTCTCGCAGTTGCATCAACTTCGCGGACGGGTGGGACGGGGCGCCGCCCAGTCTTACTGTATTTTTATGACCGGCCACAAACTCACCAAAGAGGCCCGCCAACGCATCGAGCTTTTATGCGCCAGCAACGACGGGTTTGAAATTGCAGAAGCCGACTTGAAGCTCAGAGGCCCGGGCGATTTGGAGGGTACCCGCCAGAGCGGTATTGCTTTTGAGTTAAAAATCGCGGATTTGGCCAAGGACGGCCAACTGTTAGAACTTGCCCGTAAAACCGCCATACAGGTACTGGCACAGGATTCCCTGTTGCAACAAGCCCAAAACTCTATCCTCGCCGCCGAATTACAGCGGCTGCACAAAGAAGTTACGGATTACAGCAGAATCAGTTAGGGTATCTTTTGCACGCCATCATAACAAATGTAAATTTACTACGGTCAGATTTTGAACCATGGAAAAGTCCTTCTCATTGCCTGTAATCAAAATTAAGTTACGTGCCAACGCGGTAGCTGCAATAATAGCATCGGGAATCTTTATTGTATAGTTTTTACGTAAATCTATGCAATAAAGTAATCCTTTCTGTGACAGACGCCCCATCTGTGCGTCAATCAGCACATTAGTATCGATTAGATATTTCTGTTCCATTCCAAGCGTGCATTAGCCACATAATCCTGAAACTTTTGGCCTTCGGAAAGATCTAATGTACTAAAAAAATCCGAAGGCTTTTTGTCGCTTGGAGCCTTGTTTTCAAGAAATTCATCGGAGGAATACAGTAGCACTTCTAAGGTTTTCCCAATATAATGCGCAGGTATTGGTAATGAATAGATATTTTTTCTTGGAGTGATGACTGTTTTTACCATAGCTCATACGTTTTTATTCAATTGCAAAGATACAAAAAATACCGCAAAACAAATATATTTCAAGGCTTGGCTGTTTTTGCCCAAGTATCTTTTAAGGTAACTGTACGGTTGAATACCCTTTTGTCGGGGGCGTCTTGGGAATCGGCAATAAAGTAGCCCAAGCGTTCAAACTGCACCGGAAAGCGGGCAGGTTCATCAGCTAAGGCGGGTTCTATGAAGGCGGTAACGGTCTTGAGGGAGTCGGGATTTAAAAAGTCTCTGTAATCCGAACCCTCCGGAATGTTGTCCATATACGCCTCGGTAAAGAGGCGGTCAAAGAGCCGGACTTCTGCCTGTTGGGCATGGGCGGCGGCCACCCAGTGGATGGTTCCTTTTACCGAGCGCCATACCCCGCTCCGACTGTCGGGGTCGTAGCTGCAACGGATTTCCAAAATCTCGCCGGAGTCGTCTTTAATGACTTCTTCGCATTTTATGATATAGCCGTATTTGAGCCGGACTTCTCCGCCCGGACAAAGCCGAAAATATTTCTTGGGCGGGTTTTCCAAAAAATCCTCCCGCTCTATATAGATTTCCCTACAAAAAGTCAGTTTGCGGCTGCCGGCAGTTGAATCTTCGGGGTTAACGGGGGCTTCCAGCAGTTCTTCTTTGTCTTTAGGATAGTTGGTAATGACGACTTTGATGGGGTTAAGCACCGCCATAAAACGGGTGGCGCGCTTGTTTAAATCTTCGCGCACACACCATTCGAGCAAACCCAAATCTATCACGTTGTCGCGCTTGGCTACTCCTACTTTGTCGGCAAACAGGCGGATGCTTTCGGGGGTATAGCCCCTGCGCCGCAGTCCGCAAATGGTGGGTATGCGGGGGTCGTCCCAGCCGCTTACAAATCCGGCCTTTACCAATTCGAGCAGTTTGCGTTTGCTCATCACGGTATAAGTCAAGTTTAAACGGGCAAATTCGTACTGATGGGAGGGAAATATTTCGAGTTTTTCTATAAACCAATCGTATAGCGGGCGGTGTACGTCAAATTCGAGGGTGCAGATAGAATGGGTAATCCGCTCTATGGAATCGCTTTGCCCGTGGGCGTAATCGTACATGGGATAAATGCACCACCGGTCGCCGGTGCGGTGGTGGGAGGCATGGATAATGCGGTACAAAATGGGGTCGCGCATCAGCATGTTGGGATGGGCCATGTTGATTTTGGCGCGGAGTACCTTTTCTCCTTCATTAAACTTCCCGTCCCGCATTTGGGTAAACAACAGCCGGTTTTCTTCTACGGAGCGATTGCGGAAAGGGCTTTCCGTTCCGGCACGGGTTATGGTGCCACGCCCCAAACGAATCTCCTCTTGGCTTTGGTCGTCTATGTAGGCCAAATCTTTATTGATGAGCAGATGCGCCCATTCGTACAGCTGTTCAAAATAATCCGAGGCATAATACTCCCCGGCCCATTCAAACCCCAACCAGCGGACGTCTGCCTTGATGGAGTCTACATACTCTACCTCTTCTTTGACCGGATTGGTGTCGTCAAAGCGCAGGTTGGTTTGGCCCCCGTATTTTTTAGCTAATCCAAAATTGAGGCAAATGCTTTTGGCATGGCCTATGTGCAGGTATCCATTAGGTTCCGGAGGAAAACGGGTCAAGATGGATGCGTACTTGCCCGAAGCCAAATCGGCCTCGATAATTTCTTCCAAAAAATTCAAGGAGCGTTCGTTATTTATATTCATGTCTGTATGATTCCAAACTGCAAAAGTAGCAAAAAATCATTCCTTCCGGTAATTATTGTATCTTTGACTCCCTAAAATACATGCTATGATACGTTCCATGACCGGCTACGGAAGGGCCGAAACCTGTGTGCAGGATGCCAAAATCATCATCGAAATCCGAAGCGTAAACGGCAGGTCGGCCGATATTAACCTCAAAGGCGCCTTGATTCCCCGCCATAAAGAGACCGAATTGAGGCAGATGCTGGCGGCCGTCCTGCAACGCGGCTCCATAGACCTGTATATCAGCTGGGAACACAACGGTCAGATAGAAAGACCGATTAATCGGGAACTTTTTTTGGCTTATTGCCGCCAAATCAGCGACCTGCAAAAAGAGCTGTCCATGGACAAGGATTCATCCGGTCTGCTGAGCGCCGTACTCCGGATTCCCGAAGTGATGGAGCGTAAAAACACAGAGCCGGACGAGCAAGATTGGGCGATTATAACGGCTGGAATCGGAGAGGCCCTTGGGGATACAGACCGGTTCAGACTCCAAGAGGGCGCCCGATTAGAGCGGGAATTGCTGGAACGGGTGGAGCTTATCGAATCTTATACACATAAGGTAGAAGAATTGGAAGCGGAACGGATGGAGGGCGTACGGGGACGCCTGCTTGGGAAGCTAAACGAACTCGAAGGACTAACGCCGGATGCCAATCGTTTTGAGCAGGAATTAATTTACTACTTGGAAAAGTGGGACATTACGGAAGAAAAAGTGCGGCTGAGGCAACACTGCGCCTTTTTTAAGCAAACCGCTAAAGAAGAACCTTACCCGGGCCGCAAACTTGGCTTTATTGCTCAAGAGATGGGGCGGGAAATCAATACTATGGGTTCAAAAGCCAACCACGCTTCCATGCAACAATGGGTAGTGATGATGAAAGACGAGTTGGAAAAGATTAAAGAGCAGGGCTTAAATATCCTGTAAATTTTCATCTAACCATCTGAGTTGCAGCATGGCAATCTCATTCGAGGGCAAGAGTTTGAGTCGGCATTTGTATTTCCATTGCCATTTCATCACTATACTGGGGAATCCTTGGGACAAATAGGCCGCCACGTAGGGGTGCAGTTCTAACTTCAACTTCTTTTGGCCTTTTTCCTGCACATAGTACACCAATTGGTTCTCTACGGATTCGCTAAAATCAATGGTAGCGCTGACCTTGCCTGTACCCCGACAGGTGGGGCAATTTTCGGCGGTATTGATTTCCATGGCGGGACGAACCCGCTGACGGGTAATTTGCATCAAACCGAATCTACTTAAAGGCAGCACCGTATGCTTGGCGCGGTCATTGCCCATTAATTCCTGCATATACTTGAATAGTTTGACTTTATTCTCAGATACATCCATATCTATAAAATCTACCACAATAATTCCCCCCATATCCCTCAGCCTTAACTGGCGAACCACTTCTTCTGCGGCCATCCGGTTGATTTCATAGGCATTTCCCTCTTGATTATCTGCCATTTTGGACCGAACCCCGCTGTTTACGTCTATGACGTGCAGGGCCTCGGTATGCTCCACAACCAAATAGGCTCCCTGCTTCATGGGAACCACCCGTCCAAAAGAGCCTCTGATTTGCTTGGATACCTCAAAATGCTCAAAAATAGGAACATTGCCTTTGTATAGTTTTACGATTTTTGCCTTTTCGGGGGCAACGGTGGCAATGTAGCGGCAAATTTCTTGATAAAGTTCCTCGTCGTTAACATGTATGCTGTTAAACGTCTCATTCAGCAGGTCGCGGACAATGGTGGTGGCCCGACTGTTTTCGATAATCAAGCGCTGAGGTACAACCTCTTGCTCCATTTTGGGCCAAGCGTCTTCCCATTTCTTTATTAGGGAGCGGAGTTCGGCATCCAGCACGGCAGCGCGCTTGCCTTCTGCCGCCGTGCGTACAATGAGTCCGTAATTAGCCGGAAGAATACTGTAAATCAGACGCTCTAATCTACGGCGTTCTTCTTTGGAAGCGATTTTGGAAGACATGTTTACCTTTTCTGAAAAAGGCAAAAGCACCATGTTTCTGCCGGCAATAGATATGTCCGCAGTCAGCCTCGCCCCCTTGGTCGAAATAGGTTCTTTGACCACCTGCACCAAAATAGGACGTCCCTGTTTAAGCACGTCTCCTATTTTTCCTTCTTTCTCTAATATATGTCCCAGTTTCAAGTTAGGATACAATTCCGAGCCTTTCTTTTTGGCCCGAATTTGCTGGGTAAAATAATCAATGGCCGCAAAACCGAGTCCAAGGTCCAAATAATGCACAAAGGCATCCTTGTCTTGACCAATATCTACAAAGGCGGCATTCAAGGCAGGCATAATCTTCCTAACCCTGCCCAGATACAAATCTCCAACGGCACAGTTATCATTAACCTGCTCTTTATTAAGCTCCATCAGCCTCTTGTTTTCAAGAAGGGCTATGGAAACTTCCTTGGGAGTAACGTCAATAATTAAATCTTTCTCCATAAGATACAAGAAACCTAAAGCAGGCTCTACCCCGCTTTAGGTCTTTAAATACACACTAAAACAACAAAACGGCTATTTTTTCTTTTTGTGTCTGTTCTTGCGCAAACGTTTTTTGCGTTTGTGCGTAGCCATTTTGTGTCTTTTTCGCTTTTTCCCGCTTGGCATAATATGAAAAAATTATTTTACGGAGTTTTTTACTTTTGCCAAAAATACCTTAGCAGGCTTGAACGCAGGGATAAAATGCTCGGGAATCACAAGGGTTGTGTTCTTGGAAATGTTGCGAGCGGTTTTCTTTGCACGTTTTTTAACAATAAAGCTACCGAATCCACGTAGGTATACATTCTTGTTATGGGCCAAAGAACCTTTTACGTTTTCCATGAAACATTCTACCACTTTTTGAACGGCGATTTTCTCCATTCCGGTGGCTTTGGCAATTTCGTTTACAATGTCGGCTTTTGTCATAGCGAGTTTGATTTAAGGGTTTGTTAATAAATTTGAGACAGCAAAAGTAATCATATTTTTAATTCCACAACATATTTGTGTCTAAAATCTTTAAAATTTTTTAAATATTGTCGGCCTAATAATCACTACCTTTGCAGCGACATGGAGATAATAGACATTTTAATGCCTTGGTTTAGAGAGCATCAGAGAGATTTGCCATGGAAGTCGAATCGCGAGCCCTATAAAATTTGGGTTTCGGAAATTTTGTTGCAACAAACCCGGGTGGAACAGGCAAAGCCTTATTTCGAGCGCTTTATTTCTCGGTTTCCCGACGTATCCGAACTGGCTTCCGCCCATCTTGACGAGCTGCTGCACCTTTGGCAGGGGCTGGGCTACTACAGCCGGGCACGGAATATGCACGCGGCCGCCAAGCAGGTCATGGAAACATTCGGGGGACGGTTTCCGACTACGGCCGCAGAACTTGCCCTGCTTAAAGGCGTAGGGCCTTACACCTCGGCTGCCGTGGCGGCTTTTGCCTTTGACGAACCCGTGGTGGCCTTGGACGGAAATGTTTTTCGTATTTTTTCCCGCCTGTACGCCAACCCTACTCCTGTGGATACTCCCGCCGGACGCCGCATTTTTTCGTCTTTGGCCTTGGAATCTATGGGCGCGGCCCCGTCTTCCCTCTTTAATCAAGCCTTGATGGATTTTGGGTCTGCCGTATGCGCCCCCCAACCCAAATGCGGCCACTGTCCGCTGTCTGCCCTTTGCAGGGCTTACGCCTTGGGCCAAACCCAAGCCTTTCCGGTTAAGCAACCCAAAAAACCGCCCCGCCCCCGCTATTTTTACTTCCTGCACATCAGCTTGGGCGCCGATACCTTTGTTCAGCAACGGACAGCCAAGGATATTTGGCAACAGCTCTACCAGTTTCCCTTGATAGAAACCGACCGCCCTGTTTCTCCGAGCCTTGTTCCCGAATTACCGGACTGGCAAACTATTTTTCAAGAGCAGGAGGTCTGCATTACCGGCTGGACGAATCCCTACCTCCACCGCCTCACCCACCAAATCATCCATGCCCGTTTTGTACGAATCAACATAGACTCCCCCAGCCGGTGGCTCCGAGAAAACTGCCTGCAAATTCCTTTGAGTCGGATAGATAAATTTGGCGTTCCCCGACTTATGGAACGGTATTTGTTGGACGAGTAATAAAATGTCTATTTTTGCAGCATGCGGATAAGCCGGATTAAGCCTTGGATTTCTATTGTTTTTCTCTTTTTGGGGGCAGCCTCTTTACGGGCGCAGCAATATTATATCTCCGATATTCAAGTAGAGGGCAACAAACGCACCCAAGCACACATTATCTTGAGGGAATTGGATGCCCAAAAGGGCGATTCGGTCAGGGTAAGCCGCATCAGACACGTCCTCAATGTTTCGAGGGAAAATTTGGAGAATACCTCGCTTTTTAACTACGTGTATATGTATTATACCCCCCTTGAGGAGGGAGTAAACAATATTGTGCTTAATGTCAAGGTAGAGGAACGATGGTATACTTTTCCCATGCTCAACATCAGATACGAAGACAGAAACCTCAGCGCATGGCTCAAAAGCCTTGATTTTAACCGTGTCAGCTTTGAATTTGGGGCACAGGTATACAACCTTTGGGGACTTAACCACGGCCTTACGGCAGGCCTACAATTGGGGTATAGACAGGCGCTTGGTCTTACCTATAAGAATATTACCTTGGACCGGAGGCAAAAACATTTTTTAAGCGCGGGAGTATCCATGCAAAGGAGCCATCATATAGACTTGATGACGGTAGAAGATGCGCCCTTTAACGTAAAGATGCCCGACCAATTGCTCGAACAAAGCTTTAATCTGTTTGCGCATTATACTTTTAGGTACGATGTACGCACCACCCATAACTTTGCGCTTTCTTCGGGCTATCAAAAAATCGCCGATACTGTTTTGACCCTTAATCCCGATTATTGGGGCCTTAACCGGAATGAACGCATCTATCTGAATTTCAAATATTTTTTCAAGAAAGACAACAGGGATTACATTGCCTATCCACTTAAAGGTTATTTCCTTAAAACAGAAGGGCGGCTATACGTCTCCCACGATTTGGGGGTACGCTACGCCCAACTCAATGCCAACGCTCAGTATTATTGGAAATTAGGCCACCGATGGTACGCATCGGAAAAGTTTACGGCCGGCGCATCCATAAAAAACACAAGGGCTTACATTTTAGACCAAGCCTTGGGATACGAAGAAAGCGCCCTTAGGGGATACGAATACTATGTGATAGACGGACAACATTACGCCAACCTCAACAGCAGCATCAGATACAACCTCATGCCCAAGACCATTTATGTACTCCATTGGCTGTCGGCCCTTCCCAAGTTTAACAAAATCCACTTTGCCCTTTATGCCACCGCCTTTTTTGACATGGGCGCCGTTTACCACCGCTATCCGGGCCCGAATAATTATTTAAGCAACCGGTTTTTGTATAGCGGAGGCATTGGATTAGACTTGGTTACATATTATGATATTGTATTTGTCCTCAATTATTCGATGAACAGGCAAGGGGAACGGGGATTATATTTTTCCTTAAAACTTCCGTTTATGTAATATTGGCACGAACATTGAACTATACAGAACAAGGTTTTCTGTGCCTACCCAAAGCATAGAAAACTGACACATTGACATAAAAACTAAGACAATCAACTACAAGAATTTCTAAATGAACAGCATAGACGATTTTTTCCTCCCCGCTGCCATGGCAGACGAGGTCAGTATATTTCCGATAATAAATATGGATGGAAACCCCGACATCAGTCAGGTGGAACTGCCGACCGACCTGCCGCTTTTGGCTCTGAGGAATGCAATTTTGTTTCCCCATACCTTGATTCCCATAACGGTAGGCCGTGAAAAATCGGTAAAAGTAATTCGGGATGTGTTTGAGACCACCAAGCTTTTGGGGGCCGTAACCCAATTAGACCCCGACTTGGACGACCCCAAATCCAAAGACCTTTTTCGTTATGGATGTTTGGCCAAGATTCTTAAAATCATTGAAATGCCCGACGGAGGATTGACGGCTATCCTTCATGGTTATACCCGGATAGAGATTCTACAAGTTGTTTCTGAACAGCCCTATTTCAAGGCAAAAGTCAGATATATTAAAGACAAACTTACAGATTCCGACTCCGATATGGCAGCCATCACGGGGGCCATTAAGGACTCTGCCCTCCAAATCCTTAGGCTGTCGCCCAATATGCCTCAAGAAGCCGCTTTTGCCATTAAAAACTTAGAAGGCGTAGAGTTTTTGATTAACTTTATTGCCTCTAATGTGGAGATGGAACAGTTAGACGAGAAGCTCGCCCTTTTGGCCGAAGGCAACCTAAAGGAACGGGGACTTAAACTGCTGTCTCTACTTAATCAGCAAATAGAAATACTCAAACTCAAAGACGACATCCGCCAAAAAGTCCGCAAGGAAATTGACCAGCAACAACGCGAATACTACCTCAATAACCAACTAAAAACCATTCAAGACGAATTGGGACTGACCGGCACGGGGCAGGAATTGGAGGAACTTCGCAAACGGGCCAAATCCAAGAATTGGCCTAAAGAGGTAAAAGAAACTTTTGAAAAAGACATGACTAAGTTGGAGCGCACCAATCCCCATGCCCCCGACTACAGCATCCAGCTCAACTACCTGCAATACCTCATTGACCTGCCTTGGAATGACGTTACTAAAGACAAGCTCAACCTTAAACGGGTACGCAAGGTGCTAAACGAAGACCATTACGGTTTGGAGCAGGTAAAAGAGCGAATCTTGGAATATATATCGGTACTCAAATTGAAAGGAGACATGAAGTCCCCCATTGTTTGCCTCTACGGCCCTCCGGGCGTGGGCAAAACATCGCTGGGACGCTCCATTGCAAGGGCTTTGGGACGCAACTTGGGACGTATTTCCTTAGGCGGACTCCACGACGAGGCCGAAATCCGCGGCCACCGCAAAACCTATATCGGCGCCATGCCGGGTCGAATCATCCAAACTATAAAAAAATGCAAATCCTCCAACCCCCTCATCATCCTTGACGAGATAGACAAAGTAGGCAACGACTTTAGGGGCGACCCGGCTTCTGCCCTGCTGGAGGTATTAGACCCCGAACAAAATGTCAGTTTTCATGACAATTATTTGGATTTGGATTACGACTTATCTAAGGTATTGTTCATTACAACTGCCAACAATATTGGCACCATTCATTCCGCCCTCCGCGACCGGATGGAGCTGATTCCTATCAGCGGTTATTTGGCTATTGAAAAACAGCATATTGCGCAAGATTACCTCCTGCCCAAACAAATGGAAGCCCACGGACTCCAACCGGAACAGCTCAAACTTTCTAAACAAAATATCCAACTGATTATTAACGAATATACCCGCGAATCCGGAGTGCGCATGTTAGACAAGCAGTTGGCCAAGATTGCCCGCAATACGGCTAAAAAAATCGCTTTTGGAGAACATTATAACATCACCCCCAACGAACAAGAGCTTAGGAAAATACTCGGATTGCCCCTGCACAAACCCGACAACTTGGAAGGAAACGATGTGCCGGGCGTGGTTACCGGTTTGGCTTGGACAGAAAACGGAGGCGAGGTGCTGTTTGTAGAATCCAGCTTGAGTCAAGGTAAGGGCGTATTGACCTCCACCGGCAACTTGGGAGACGTCATGAAAGAATCGGCCGTAATCGCCCAGCAATACCTTAAAGCCCACGCCAAAATAATCAATCAAGAGCCCGCCGAGATGGCCAAATGGGACGTCCATATCCATGTGCCCGAAGGCGCCATACCCAAAGACGGCCCCTCTGCCGGCATTGCCATTGTCTGCGCCATGGCTTCTTCTTTTATGCAAAAACCGGTGCGCAAAAAAGTGGCGATGACCGGAGAGATGACGCTGAGGGGCAAAATATTGCCTGTGGGCGGAATTAAAGAAAAAATCTTAGCGGCCAAACGCGCCGGCATCAAAAACATTGTCCTCTCTGCCGAAAACCAAAGGGATGTAGAAGAAGTCAAACCGGAATACGTAAAAGGACTCCACTTTACCTACGTGAAGAACATTAAAGAGGTATTGGAATTTGTATTACTCGGAGGGTGAGATGGATGTACGTATAGAAGCAGGATGGAAGGCGGTATTGGCGCCTGAATTTGAAAAAGAGTATTTTAAGCAACTTACCAACACCGTGCGTTTGGAGATAACGTCGGGAAAAACGGTATATCCGCCGGGGAAATTAATCTTTAACGCCTTTGATAAAACGCCTTTTGCTCAAACCAAAGTCGTCATCTTGGGGCAAGACCCCTACCATGGCCCCGGACAGGCCCACGGCCTCTGTTTTTCCGTACCCAAAGGAATCCCGCCACCCCCTTCGGTACAAAACATCTTTAAAGAATTACAGGCCGACTTAGGCGTCCCCATCCCCAATCATGCCTGTTTGGAACCTTGGACCGAACAAGGCGTATTCCTGCTCAACGCCGCACTCACCGTCCGCGCCGGAACGCCCACTTCCCACAGCCAAATCGGCTGGCAAACCTTTACAGACGCCGTCATCCGCATCTTGTCGGAACAACGCTCCGGCTTGGTATTCCTCCTTTGGGGCAATTTTGCTCGGGCAAAAAAGAGCTTGATTGACACCACAAGGCACCATGTGTTAGAGGCCGCCCATCCCTCTCCCCTGTCTCGAGGCGCTTTTTTTGGCTGCCGCCACTTTTCCCAAACCAATGCCCTGCTCCAACAGCAGGGAATGACGCCAATTGATTGGGCAATATAAATTTTTTTGTACTTGGTGACCACGAAGTGGCGATTGAAGTAAAAGCCACCGAACAGGCTTCGGACTGCTTTAAAATTCCATTATCTTTGCGTCTTGATATTGTTTTTATGAAGCGACTCGCCGTTTTTCCCGGGTCTTTTGACCCCTTTACCTTAGGGCATTTGGACGTACTCAAATCTGCCCTTGAACTCTTTGACGGCCTAACCGTTGCGGTAGGCTACAACACCCAAAAATCCGGACTTTTCAGTCCCGAAGACCGGGTAGAGATGATTAAAATCGCCACTGCAGGATACAGCAACATAGAGGTGTGCAGCTATACCGGTCTGACGGTGAATTTTTGTGTGTCCAAAGGCATACACTACATTGTGAGGGGATTGCGCACGACCACAGATTTTGAATTGGAACAGGTTATTGCCCAAGCCAATCAAAAAATGGCGCCGGAAATCAAAACGGTTTTTATTCCGGCCGGTCCGGAATTTTCCTTTATCTCCTCTACGGTGGTGCGCGATGTGCTGTTAAACGGGGGAGACGCCAAACGCTTTATTCCTCCCGGTATTGACCTCAACAAATTTGTGCAGTTTTACAAATGAGACCGCTGAGTTTGCTCATCGCCCTGCTGCTCCTGTCGGGAACCGGAGAGCGCTTGACCGCCTGTAAAAAAGGGGGCTACCAAATCAATCTGCGCATAGACGGGCAAACAACAGGAAGGCCGGTCTTAGCCCTGCAAAAGGGAGAACAAATCAGCATAGTGGATTCATTGCCGACCATCAAGAAAGGCAGCTACCGGTTTAAGGGGCGCGCATCGCTGGAGCCCGGACAATACATGTTTGTGTACAACAACCGAAGGCTGTTTCATTTTCTTGTTTCGTTTGGGGGTTACACCCGATTGGACTTTAGGGCTACCATAGACGGAATCCGGACCACGGAGGTGGCCGTAAAAGGCGACCCCGAAAATCGGGCTTATTTGGACATGCAACGCTTTTTGCAGGATATCAACCAAAAGCCACAACTTAGCGAGCAGGATATAGAACGGGTCGAGCGCTATACCGACAGCGTGGCCGCTCAATATCCCCATACCCTCTTAGCCATTTTAGCCCGCAACATTGCCGCCCCTCCCCTGCCGGAACTTATGGCCCTCCACGACCCCCGCGTCCTGCACACCTCCATACTCCCGCTGCGGTTGAACAGTTTCTTTACCCATATTGTCCCTCCTCAACCCGACAGGATTATTCCCCAAATTGACCATATTCTGGAACTTTGCACCGACCCTTTGGTCAAAGCCTACTGCGGGACTTTCCTGCTCCGGTATTTTTTGTCCTCCGAAATTATGGGCATGGAAAACGTGGCGGTGCATATTGCCCAAAAATATTTGGACGGGGAACTAAATACGGATAACGAAGAACTGCGGATATACCTGCATAATTATGTAACTTTTAACGAATCGTCCTTAATCGGCAAAACGGCGCCGGAACTTAACCTGCCCAACGCCCATGGCCTCCCCGTGTCGCTCAGAGACATGGAAGCCCACTACACCATACTGTTCTTTTACGACGAAGATTGTTTTGCCTGCAAGGAGCAAATACCTTTGATTCAACAGGTCTACGAAAAACACCTGTCCAAGGGTGTGGCCGTCTACACCGTCTATACCCAAGACAGGGAAGAAGCTTGGCTCCGGTATATCAACGACCTTCCTCCCGAATGGATGCACGTGTGGGACCCCGATTTTTCGTCCGGATTCCATAAATTATACAACGTAACCGGCACGCCCCGCATTTTTCTGTTAGACCACAACAAGACGATTATCGGGAGGGAGTTGGACGCCGCGCTTTTAGATTTGATTTTGTCCCATCAGCCATGAAACAGTTTATAGCCAAGTTAGAAGACATGGGCGCCTTAGTGCGCATCAAGGAGTACGTAGACCCTGTGTTGGAAATCGCCGAAATCACCGACAGGATGAGCAAACAATCCGGAGGAGGAAAGGCCCTGCTTTTTGAGAACACCGGCACAGGTTTTCCCGTACTTACCAATATGATGGGTTCCACAGACAGGATGGCTGCCGCCTTGGGCGTTACCCAAGTAGAACACATCTCCCAACGGATGGAACAACTCTTGGCAATGGCGGCACAGCCGCTTCATGGGTGGAAAGACAAACTCAAACTCCTGCCTTCCCTACGCCAAGCCGCTTCGTGGATGCCCAAGAAAATCAAAGGGCCGGGCGCCTGTCAAGAAGTCGTGTACATGGAACCCGACCTAAGCCTCCTGCCCATACTTCAATGCTGGCCCCACGACGGAGGGCGCTTTATTACCCTGCCTTTGGTACACACCCAAGACCCGGAAACCGGAGGGCGGAATGTAGGCATGTACCGGATGCAGGTCTTTGGCAAAGACAGCACGGGCATGCACTGGCACAAACACAAAACCGGAGCCCGTCATTTTGCCGCCGGCAAAAACCCCCGTTTTCCGGTGGCCGTCTGTTTGGGCGGAGACCCCGTCTACACCTTTTGCGCCGCCGCCCCCCTGCCTGACGGCATAGACGAATACATGCTCGCCGGCTTTCTTAGGGACAGGGCGGTGTCTTTGGTTCCCTGTCTTTCCATAGAACTTATGGTGCCGGAAGATTGCGATTTTGTCTTGGAAGGATATATAGAGACCAAGGAAAAACCCCTTATGGAAGGGCCTTTTGGAGACCATACCGGCTTTTATTCCCTTCCCGACCTCTATCCGGTATTCCACCTCAGCTGCATAACCCACAGAAAGGGAGCGATATATCCGGCCACTTTGGTAGGTATTCCCCCTCAAGAAGACGCCTATATAGCAGACGCCATAGAGAAAATCTTTCTGACTCCCTTTAGGTTGTCGGTGGTTCCCGAAGCCTTGGACCTCCACCTGCCGGCGGCGGGTGTCTCCCACAACATAGCCGTAGTTAAAATCCGTAAATCCTACGCCGGTCAAGCCATCAAGACCGCCCACGCCCTTTGGGGAGCCGGACAAATGATGTTCAACAAGATGGCGGTCATTGTAAACGACAACATAGATATTCGCGACCAAACGGCCCTTTGGAACACCATCCTCCGGCATTACCGTCCGGAACGGGATACTTTTTTTAGCCGAGGACCTTTAGACGTCTTGGACCACGCCGCCCCAAAATGCGGCTTTGGGGGAAAAATCTGTATAGACGCCACCAAAAAGTATCCCGAAGAAGAATCCCCTGCCGGTCAAGCCTTGGCGCCCGACCGCGTGTTCTCCTTTGTACACAAGCCGGAAAGCAAATCCAACGCCTTGATTGAAGTGCAGTTAGATTCGGCCGTAGACTTGAGCAATTCTTTCATCTGTCTTTGGTTAATGGGCAACAACGCCGACCCCATCAGAGACATGAACATAGAAGGAGGAGTGCTGCGCATTGACGCACGGACTAAAAAATCCGGAAGTACCGGAGGCAAAGGCGCCTCCCGCCCTTGGCCCAACGTGGTCTGTTCCTCCCCAAAGACCATTAAGGCCGTAGACGACAAATGGGAATCCTTAGGCTTGGGCGACTTTATTCCCTCTCCTTCGCTGACCTACCGTACCCTTGTCCGGCCCGGCGGAGCGTCTATACTTGACTGACACTAAGCTATAAAACAACAACAATACCAAGAGGTATACCGATATCCGGCCAATCATATCTCCATGACGCACATAAAAAGTCAGTTTATGGTTGATATTCAGATTTCCGACTAAATAAGATTCCTCCCACCACCTGCTCTTTTGGATGTAATCGCCCCGTTGGTCAATCAAGGCAGAAATGCCGGTATTGGCGCTGCGGGCAATGCTGCGGCGGGTTTCTATGGCGCGGAGGCGGGAAAAGGCTAAATGCTGGCGGTAGCCCGGAGTATTGCCCCACCATCCGTCATTGGTAATCACAGACATAATCCCCGCTCCTTTCTTCACGTAAGAGGCAAAATATTCGCCGTACACCGATTCGTAGCATATGGCCACCCCTACATAAAGCGGGGCGGGCGTGGTATCGGAGGTATGGCGGTTCCAAGGGGCCGGAAAAACCGAAGCCTCGGATTGGGTGCCAAAACCGCCCATTGCTCCGCCCAAATCAATAATCAGACTGTGGGCAAACTTGAAATACCTTATGTAAGGCAGTTTCTCCGCCCCTATTACCAATTTGGACTTGCGGTAAATCATGGGCGCTTCTCCCGCGCTCAATTGAAAAGCAGTGTTAAAATTGTCGTACCAACTATCTACGCCAAAGCGTCTTGCCGTCTCTGTGGGCTGCTCGGTTCGGGAGTGGTAAAAGAGGGTAGATACGGCCCCTACCACCATCGCCATTTGGGGATAATCCTGCAAAAAACGGTCAAAACGCTGTAAGGAAGGGTTCTTCTGCCATTCGTTTTCTACCACCGAAGGCTCGCTGATAAAGGTTTCCGGAGCAAACACATAGCCCGTAGCAGGGCTTATGGCTTGGGCAATCAATTCCAACAAACGCTCGTCTTGAGCTTCTCGCGTCAAGCTGTAAGCCCCTCCTTCAAATTTTTCGTGATAAGGGTCAATATTAGGCTGTAAAACGACTACCTCAATCGGATTTTCCACTTCGCGGTAGCTGTAATACCTGTACAGCGACAGGCCTATGGGCAGCAGGATAAGGGCGGCCAAAGAGCCGCCAAGGTAGCGTCCGGTTGCGGCATCCTTGGGCTTGTATCGCATCCGCCAAAACAGCAAAATATTAAAAAGCATGACCCACAGCGACCCGCCCAGCACGCCGGTGTATTCGTACCATTGAACCAGCATGGTGGTGTCTCCAAATCCGTTGCCCAATACCAGCCAAGGCCATGAAATCTCGGCGTCAAAGTAAAAGTATTCCCAAGCTATCCAAAGCGCAATCAAAAAGATGTAACCGATTTTAGGCCCGCTCCTTTTCTTGGCCCAACGAAAAAGCGCAAACACACAAAATGTTAAAAAAGCATTGGCCAGCACCGCAAAAACCCCGCCCCAAAGGGTGGCTTTATAAATCCAATAGGTGGTAAAGAGGTTCCATAGCAAAAATGTAAGGGCATAATACTTCCAGCAGCCTTTTGCCCGATTCTCGGCAAAATCGGCCTCTATCCAAAACAAAGGGACAAAAGCAAATAAGAGCAACCAGCCGGCAGCCGGCAGCCTCCAAGGCAGGATAAGCAAGACCGCGCTAAGCACTGATAATCCGATGTATTTCCAAATAATTCGTTTCATTGAATCCATTTTAACGACCAAAGGTAAGCATTTGATTTTGGGAAACGACATTTTTTTTGTAACATTGTGGGTTTTTTGAAGTCAATTCGCGCATGAACGAAATGGTAATAAACTTCTTTCAAGGAGTCTTGGTGGGCTTGGGGGCATCCATCCCCTTGGGGCCGATAGGCGTGCTTTGCGTACAGCGAACCCTAAGCAAGGGACGAAATTCGGGCTTTATATCGGGCATGGGGGCGGCTTTTGTCGACACGTTCTTCGCCGCGCTTGCCATCATGGGACTTGCTTACATCCAAGCGCTTATAAAATCACATGAATCTTATTTTCTGTGCGTTGGCGGCTTGTTGGTGGTCTTTTTCGGTTTAAAAATCTACCTCAGCAATCCGGTCAAACAAATTCGTCAAGCCAACTTCAAAAAACGCCGGGTAGAAGATTTTCTGTCGGTAGTTTTGTTGACCATTTCCAACCCCGGCGCCCTGTTTCTGATTTTGGGGCTTTTTGCCTTGGTAAACCCGAATATCAACACTATAGCCGGCTCTTTCGCCATCTCAACCGTATTGTGGGGCGTTTTTGCAGGTTCGGGATTGTGGTGGTACAGCCTAAGCACCGGCATCAGTGTTTTTCGCAATAAGTTTAGACTAAAACAATTGTGGATGATTAACCGGGTGTCGGGCATCATCATTATGGCCTTGGGCTTGATTTCCACCCTTAAGGGAATTTGGATATTTATTGCCCCTTATCTGCATTATTTCTAAAAAAATGTATTATCTTTGCCCCCAATTTCCGGGGATGTTTTGGTTTTGACAGCAGATCGTATTGGAAAGTAAGCATGTCGAGCGTGGTGTTTTTGCTCGTAAATATCAGGACACAAGCCATAACTGGCAACAACAACTATGCACTCGCAGCCTAGAATTAACCCAAGGTTAATGGCTTAATCCTCCTCGACAAGGTTGGGGACGACGAGTATCCCGCCCCGCTTTTGCCTATTGGGCGGCGGCATTATGGGGTATCGCAACAACGGGCTGGTTGCGTGGATTTCGCTAAAGCGCAACAAGAAAACAGCGGATACGGATTAAATGGCCTGCTTGTGGGCAGTTTGCTCCCGACAACCAAACACAGGATAAGCATGTAGAAAGTTTTTGGATAGTCTGTTTGGACGGCGGTTCGAGTCCGCCCATCTCCACGCGAGAGGGATTCGTTATACCTAACACCTAAAACATTATGAAAAAAATACTACTTTCAGCGTTATCCATATGCTGTTTTTTTAGTGCATATGCCCAAGATTTATCGTACTTCCTGCCCAAAGGCGACTTTAGCTACAATCCAAACATTCCTACCCCCAAACAATTCTTTGGCCATGAAATCGGAGCGCAGCACGTTACCTACGACATGGCTGCCGCCTATTTGAAACTGCTTGCCGATAAATCGGACAGAATCATCGCGGAAGAGCGGGGCCGCACCTACCAGTACCGCCCTCTTTTATTTCTGTATATCAGTTCGCCAGACAATCTGAGCAACTTAGAGAACATACGGCAGAATCACCTGAAGCTATGCGATCATAACGAATCGGATAAACTGAATGTGCAGGACATGCCTGTGGTTACTTGGTTGGGCTACAGCATTCACGGGAACGAACCGAGCGGGATGAACGCTTCGTTGGTCGTTGCCTACTTTTTGGCCGCGGCTCAGGGGCCCCAAGTGGAGCGCATACTCCATAATTCGGTAATCATCATGCAGCCCGGGGCAAATCCGGACGGAATCCAGCGTTTTGCCACTTGGGTGAACAACGCCC
>WRBG01000010.1 GCA_009784635.1 Bacteroidales bacterium
CAAATATACCGCTCCCGCACGGGCGTAGAAGTTTGAAATGGTAGCCGGTAAGTCCATGGGAAAAGCATCTGGACCGGGTAATTCTTCCAGACGGTTGCTCATTTCGCGCAAAGCCTGCGCCCAGCGCGAAGTGGAGTCGGCCAAAAGCAATATGCGCAATCCCATATTCCGGTAATATTCCGCAATGGTCATGGCGGTATACACAGACGCTTCGCGGGCGGCTACCGGCATGTTGGAGGTATTACAGATAATAACCGTCCGTTCCATTAATTTGCGTCCGGAGCGCGGGTCGTCCAATTCGGGAAATTCGGCAAAGATTTCTACCACCTCATTGGCGCGCTCGCCGCAGGCCGCCACAATGATGATATCGGCTTCGGCATGTTTGGCAATGGCGTGCTGCAACACTGTTTTTCCACAGCCAAAAGGACCGGGTATGAATCCCGTGCCGCCCTCGGCAATAGGGTTAAAGGTGTCGATGATTCGTATGCCGGTTTCCATGATTTTAAACGGACGCGGTTTCTCTTTGTAGTTGGTAATCGCAACTTTAACCGGCCACCTTTGCATCATCGTTACTTCGTGTTCCACTCCGTTTACATCTGTCAATACGGCTATGGCATCGGCTACCGTATAGTTTCCTTCGGCCGCAATGGACTTTATGACGTAAGTACCCTCCATGGCAAAAGGCACCATGATTTTATGGGGCAACCATCCTTCCGTTACCTCGCCCAACCAATCGGCGGAGCGAACATGGTCGCCGGCGTTTGCCAAGGGTTTAAAATTCCATTGGGTTTTCAAGTCGAGCGGAATGGTGTATTCGCCTCGTTTGAGGAAAACGCCGTCCATGGTTTCGAGGTTGTGTTGCAAGCCGTCGTAGTTCCGCGACAAAATGCCGGGGCCTAAAATAACCTCCAACATGTGTCCTTCAAAAGTAACTTCGCAACCGACCGTCAATCCGCGCGTACTTTCAAAAACCTGTACATATACCTTATCGCCAATTATTTTGATAACTTCGGCCATAAGACGTACCCCGCCCAATTCTATATAACAAATCTCGTTTTGAGCTACGGGAGCGTCTACTTGCACGGTAACAAGGTTGGCTATAATACTTACTACTTTTCCTTTGGTTTTCATATATACTTTTCTGTATTTTTATTTAATCTATTTTTCGGGCATTTTGGTATATTCGGACGCTCCTCTACATTCTTTGAGCAACTGTCTGAACATAGTGTCTCCCTTTTCTTTGTCGAGTTGCATCCACCGGTTTACCAAAAATGCTTTCATGACAAAAGCCAATACGGCATCCATATTAAAATATTGGAAAAAAGCGATTTCATTTACTTTTTCCCAGCGAAACAAATCTAATTTTTGTTCCCTATCCCAAATGTCCGATACGCCAAAGATGGAAACGATTCTCTGCAAATCTTCTGATTCAAGGTCAAAATCGCCGGCCTTGCTTGTGCGGATGGCCTCTGTGGTCATGTCGTCTCCCACCAAATAGGCGTCCGGAGTTTGTCCCGTTTTACGGGCGGCAATGCCCGCCTGTATATTGCGCAGACTTGCATCCAACAGGAAGTATTGGCGAATGAAGCTGTTTTTACTCTTTGCCGCCTTGAGGTAAAAATAGGGAGCGGGATTTCCCAAGCCCGACAATAAGAACCGTAAATATTTCATGTCTCCCTTGTCTATGTTCTCGAAGACATGCTCTATGATATGCTCATAGTCGAAATTTTTTACTCCCCCGACGTGTTCGGATGAATGAAATTCCAACGACAACTCCGGCAGGCCTGCCATTAGGTATGTGTACATTTTTTCCATTGACTACCCACCAAACAGGAGCGCCCGTGTATGCGGACGAAGGTATTCTCCAAAAAGAGCTGAAAAATCTTTATCTGTAAGGCTGATATAAAATCCGTCCGATTTTGCCCCGATTTTAAATCCGGCCTTAAATGTTTTATCAAATTGAATGTCCACGCCCCCGAACAAATGTTGTTGGACTTGCTTTTCGGCAAAGCTGCGCAGGGATTTTTGCATGGCTTCCGGCAAAATTACAGACAGTCGGGCGTTGCTGTTTTGCGGGTCAAACCGTTCGATGGCTGTTTTTACGAGCGATTTGATAAAATCAGTTTCGCTCAAAGCCTCTTTGGTCGGCTCTGCGATAATTTTGGTCATAATCAAACTCTCGATGGCTTGTTTTACCGTGGCCATAGTTTGTCGGCTGGCCGATTTTACTTCGCCTTCCATATTTATTTTGGCTTCCTCCGCCGATTTTTGGGCTTGAGCCAAAATGGCGGCGGCTTCTTCTTTGGCGCGCTCTACAATTTGCGCGGCCTCGTCTTTGGCCTTTGTCAATAGTTGGTCGGCCTTACGCTGTCCTTTGGAAAGGCCCTCGCGATATAACTTATCGGTTAATTCTTGTAATTTGTTTTGCATATTATTATATATAGGTATACATTTTACACGTAAGGAGGGGACAAATATAGATACTATTTTTTATTCTCCAAAACTATCCTATGGTTACTAAAGGAACCCCCTCTAACACAGAATCGCCTTTGGCGACCTTGACCTCGATTACCGTGCCGCAGCGGTCGGCCTCAATGGTGTTTTCCATTTTCATGGCCTCTAACGAGAGTATGCGCTGCCCGATGCTTACGGAGTCGCCCGGCTTTACAAGAATATCGAGGATGGTGCCGGGGAGCGGCGCCCTGATGATTCCGGTTTTTGCGTCTGTTTTTATGGCGGCGCCTTGGTCGGTAGAAGGAATCGCTATCGGACGCAGCAACAGGGGGGTTTTGGTTTGCTTCACCTCTTTGTCGAGCAGGACGGTATAAAGCGCTCCATTTACTTCTACCTCCATGGTTCTATCTTCCACATTGTTGATTTGCACGGAATAATCAACTTCGTTGATGGTAAATTTATATTTTTTCATCTGTTTATCGTTTACTAAAATAGGTATTTAAGCCGTGAATCTTGGAACTCCAAGGGGAATATGTTCGGGATACTTTGTTGATGGTCAGCACGGCATTTTCTACGTCGTGGAGTTCTTCTCCGTAAAGGTGTATGGCCGCCGCAATGGCCGCATACAGGCCGTCCTTGCCGGCCAAAGCGACTTCCGGTTTGTGTTTGGCTTTCCTCCTTTTTATTTTGCGTCCCCGCTTGAATTTGCGCTCATGAGCCGGATTGAGCAAATAATAGAACAGCATCAACGCAAGGCCTAATGTAATCGCGGCAAGTATGGCACTACTCATAACGGAATGTTGTTGTGCTTTTTAGGCGGGTTGGTATCCTTTTTGGTAGCTAAAGCCTGCAAGGCCCTGATGATGCGGAAACGGGTGTTGCGGGGTTCAATCACATCGTCAATAAAGCCAAATCTGGCGGCCGCATAGGGATTGGCAAACTTATTGATATACTCTTGTTCCTTCTCGGCAATAAATCGGGCCTGTTCTTCCGGATTGCTTTCCAATTCTTTGATTTGCCGTCCGTACAGTACGGACGTGGCGCCGGTAGCGCCCATTACGGCAATCTCGGCGGTGGGCCAAGCATAATTAATGTCGCCTCTAAGTTGTTTGCAACTCATTACGTCATGCGCCCCGCCGTAAGACTTGCGCAGGGTAACGGTTACTTTGGGCACCGTGGCTTCTCCGTAAGCAAACAGGAACTTGGCTCCGTGTATGATGATGCCGCCGTATTCTTGGGCCGTCCCCGGGAGGAAGCCCGGCACGTCTACCAGCGTTACGATGGGAATATTGAAACAGTCGCAAAAGCGCACAAAGCGGGCGCCCTTGCGGGAGGCGTTGATGTCGAGTACGCCGGCAAGGTATTTGGGTTGATTGGCCACGATGCCCACAGAAGTGCCGTTGAACCGTGCAAACCCAACCACTAAATTGGGCGCGTAATGCCGGTGTACTTCCATAAACTCGGATTCGTCCACAATGGCGTGGATGACGTCTTTTACGTCGTAGGGTTTATTGGGATTGTCGGGAACGATTGCGTTCAGCGAATCTTCGAGGCGGTCAATGGGGTCTATACAGGCTGCCAAAGGCGGGTCTTCGAGGTTGTTTTGGGGAAGATAACTCAGCAATTTGCGTATCAGCATCAAGCCTTCTTCCTCGGTGTCGGCTACAAAATGGGTTACGCCCGACTTGGAGGCATGTACCATGGCGCCCCCCAGCTCTGCATCTGTAATCACCTCGTTGGTAACGGTTTTTACCACTTTGGGGCCGGTTACAAACATATAGCTGTTCTCTTTGGACATCATAATAAAGTCGGTCAGCGCGGGCGAATACACTGCTCCGCCGGCGCAAGGCCCAAAGATGGCCGATATTTGGGGAATCACGCCCGAAGCCATAATGTTGCGCTGGAAAATATCGGCATAACCCGCCAAACTCTGTACGCCCTCTTGAATACGCGCGCCGCCCGAATCGTTGAGTCCGATGACCGGCGCCCCCACTTTCATGGCTTGGTCCATCACTTTACAGATTTTCTTGGCAAAAGTTTCGCTCAACGAGCCGCCAAAAACGGTGAAATCTTGAGAAAAGACATACACCAAACGTCCGTCAATGCTTCCGTATCCGGTTATTACGCCATCTCCCAAATAACTTTCTTTTTCTATCCCAAAGTCGTTGCAACGATGGGTAACAAACATGTCAAATTCCTCAAAGCTGCCCTCGTCCAACAGCAATTCGATGCGCTCGCGGGCGGTAAGTTTTCCCTTATTATGCTGTGCATCAATACGCTTTTGTCCTCCGCCCTGTCTGGCTTTGACCCTCAATTCTATCAGTTCTTTAACTTTAGCTTGCGACATAATATCTGTTTGATTTCGTTTTTTTATCTATTTGCAGCACAGCTCAGTAAGTACGCCATGCGTGGACTTGGGGTGAAGAAAGGCAATGTTAAGCCCTTCTGCTCCTTTGCGGGGAGCTTTGTCTATGAGTTGGATGCCTTGTTCTGCCGCTTGGTCTAAGGCAAGCTGTAGCCCTCCTTCGACTGCAAAGGCAATGTGGTGGACGCCTTCTCCCTTCTTTTCTAAGAATTTCCCGATAGGCCCGTCGGGGTCTGTGCTTTCAAGCAGCTCAATTTTGGTTTGGCCCAACTGAAAAAAAGCGGTTCTCACTTTTTGCTCGGCCACTTCTTCTATGGCGTAGCAACTCAGGCCCAACAAAGATTCGTAGTAGGGAATGGCTTGATTCAAAGCATGTACGGCAATGCCAATGTGTTCAATATGAGTAATGTTCATGATAATGTATGGTTATGAGGGCTACAAAGGTATAAATATAAAATGAAAGCATAAAAAAAAATGATGATTTGATTTTTTGTACTTTTGCGGCATGAAATTATTCGAGGAGATGCCGGTTGGGCTATCTAATTATTTTTTAATCATTAGAAGATTATTGCTTCTGCTTTTGCTGTATGCCCTTTCTCGCTATGTGTTTTTGAAGTTTAATCAAGATTTGTTTGGAAGCATATCCTTGGAAGAACTGCGGCTCATTTTTAAAGGTGGATTTAGGTTTGACCTTTCGGCGGTACTCTACGTAAATGCCCTCTATCTTTTTTTGGCCCTGTTTCCCCTGCCGGCCCTTTATCGCCCCAAAGGTCAAAAGTGGCTCAAAGCGCTTTTTGTGGCTGCCAATTCCATAGCCTTTGCCGTAAATACCGCAGATTTTTATTACTTTAGGTTTACCCTCCGCCGTACCGACATGTCTTTTTTCAGAGAGTTTCAAGGAGGGGCGGATATGGGCAAGATTGTTTTGGAGTCCATGGTTCAGCAGTGGCCCTTAGTCCTTTTTTGGATAGGGCTTACGGCGGCATTGGTATTTGGCTACGGCAGGATTAAAAAGAAACTGATGCTGATTCAGCCTTGGTATTTTTATATTACCCGCAGCTTGGGCCTCCTGCTTATGGTTCCCCTTATGATAATAGGTATGCGGGGCGGGGTAGACCGGACTACCCGTCCCATTGCCATGAGTAATGCAGGGGCTTATATCCGGCAGCCCATAGAGGCGGGCATAGTGCTGAACACCCCTTTCTGCTTGATTCGTTCTACCGGACAAAAAGGATTGCCCCGACTGTCGTTTTTTGAATCTGAGGAGGAGCTACATGCCGTATACAGCCCCCTGCATACCGGAAATTCGTCTACGCCCCAACCCTATAATGTGGTGATTTTTATACTCGAAAGCTTTGCCAAACATCATATTGGGTCGCTAAATCGAGACATAGAAGGATATACGGGCTATACGCCTTTTTTGGACTCGCTCATGCTGCAAGGCCACGCCTGCGCCAACGCCTATGCCAATGGCCGCAAGTCCATAGACGCCCTGCCCTCGGTCTTGGGCAGCATCCCTTCTTTGACGGAGCCGTTTATTCTTTTGCCCTATTCGCTCAACCATATGGAGGGACTGGGCGCGCTGTTGGGCAGGAATGGCTACCACAGTTCCTTTTTTCACGGAGCGCCCAACGGCTCCATGGGCTTTGACGCCATTGTTAAGATGCTGGGCTTTGAACACTATTACGGAAAAAACGAATACAACCGAGACGCCGACTACGACGGTTTTTGGGGCATTTGGGACGAACCTTTTCTTCAGTTTTTTGCGCAAACGCTGGGCGCTTTTCCCCAACCTTTTGTAAGCGCTGTCTTTACGGTGTCTTCACACCATCCCTTTAAGGTGCCCGCCTCCTACAGAGGCGTATTTCCCAAAGGGCCGGAGCCGGTGCAGGAGTGCATTGGCTATACCGATATGGCTTTGCGCCGCTTTTTTGAACGCGCCGCCGGCGAGCCGTGGTTTTCCAATACCCTTTTTGTGTTCACCGCCGACCACAGCCTTTGGTCCGAAAGTATGCCCCAATACCAAAACAGTTTGGGTTCTATGGCGATTCCGATTTTGTATTATTTCCCCAAAGTTATTGCGCCTCACATGGACAGCCGGCCCACCCAGCAAATTGACATTATGCCCACTATTTTGTCTTATTTGGGCTATGACCAGCCGTTTTTTGGCTACGGCAGGAATATTTTTGACACTACTACCCAGCCGTTTGCCGCGCATTATTCGGGAAATTACCAGTTGCTGCGTAACGGCCGGCTGTTGCTGTTTGACGGAGACCGGACGCTTGGGTTTTATGATGTAGAACGGGATTCCTCCCTGCAGCACAACTTGATTGACGAAAAAACTCCGGAAGAGGTGGCTCCGGAGCTTGATTTCTTAAAGGCCTTTATCCAGCAGTACAATAATCGTTTGTTAGACAACAAAATGACTATTTCACATTAGTGTAGACGTTTTGAACGTCTTCGTCCTCTTCAAATTTCTCGCTTAATTTTTCGATGTCGGCCTTGTGTTCTGGCGACAGTTCCTTGAGCGCTCCGGTGGGAATCCGCTCAAAGCCTCCGCTGAGGAGTTCCAAATGCCGTTCTTCTATAAATTTTTGGATGCTTCCGTAGGATTCAAAAGCCCCGTAAATCATTACCTCGCCTTCCTCTGCAAAGACTTCTTCTCCGCCCGCGTCAATCAGTTCCAATGCTAATTCCTCCAAATCCAATCCGGCAACCTCTTTGATTTTAAACACGCACTTATGCTCGAACATAAACTCCACGCATCCCAAGGTGCCCAACGAGCCGCCGTATTTGCTAAAATAACTGCGGACATTGGCCACGGTGCGGGTAGGATTGTCGGTGGCGGTTTCGATGATAAAAGCCACGCCGTGGGGGCCGTAGCCCTCGTATACCACTTCTTTATAGTCGCTGTGGTCTTTTTCCACCGCCCGTTTAATCGCCCTCTCTATATTGTCTTTGGGCATGTTCTCGGAGCGGGCGGTCTGTATAACGGCGCGGAGGCGGGGGTTGTTTTCGGGGTCGGGACCTCCGGATTTTGCGGCTATGGCCAATTCTTTACCCAAACGGGTAAACACGCGGGACATATTGCCCCAGCGCTTGAATTTGCGTTCCTTACGAAATTCAAAAGCTCTTCCCATAACGGCAATTATTGGGCGATTTGGAGCCGGGCAATGTATTTATCGGCTTCGTAGGCCTCTAAGGTTTGGGGGTATTTTTCCTTAATCTCCTCGTACAGCTTAATGGCCTGTTGGGGCGCTCCGGTTTCTTCGTGGATGATGGCGGCCTTTTTGAGGTAAACGGCTGCCATCAAGTTGTCGTGGTGGCGGGCGGCCTTCATGTAGTATTCAAGGGCCTTCTTTAGGTTATGGACTCCCACGTAGGCGTCTCCTATACAGCAATAGGCTCTGGCCTGTGTGATAAAATCCTTGCTTTTGTATTTGGAAAGAGCCTTGATGGCCTCCTCAAATTCGCCCAATTGCAGGTGGCAAATACCTTTGTAAAGGTGGATGGCTTTGCCGGCGTGCCTGCCGTATTCGCTCAGCACTTGGGCAAAACCCAATATATTTCCATCGCCGTTCAAGGCCAATGCAAAGGCGTCGTCTCTAAAAGCCTGTTCGGCCAAAAACATTTGCCCCATAGCCTCCTCTTTTTTAGGCTCGGTATACAATTTTTTATACGCGAAAGCGATGCCAAAGAACAGGACGATGCCTCCCAAGGCGTAGAAAATTTGGTTTTTGTATGTGGACAAGAATTGTTCCGATTTGCTGAGCGCCTCCTGTACAGTGGGTTCTACGTGTTGTTTAGTAGCTTGTTTTGCCATAATTTTTTATTTTTCGAGGCAACAAATGTACGATTTTTTGCAGAATCTCAAAAATTCAAAGCTAAAAATGCTAACTTTGTGGGTTAAATCCTGATTTATGCACCTGCAACGCCTGATATTGTCCGACTTTAAAAATATTCGGGAGGCCGATTTGTTATTTTCGTCCAAAATGAACTGTTTTTTGGGAAATAACGGAGCCGGAAAAACCAACTTGTTGGATGCGATTTATTATCTTTCCATGACCAAAAGCTATTTTGGGCACAGCGATACCCAATCTATCCGTTTTGGAGCCTCTCTTTTTTCCCTTTCGGGTCATTATGTTTTTGAAGACGCTTTACAGGAGCATATTGTGTGTACAACAGAGGCGGGCGGGCTTAAATGCGTCCGGCGTAACGGGAAAAACTACAGCCGGTTTTCCGAACATTTGGGTCTGTTGCCCTTGGTGGTGGTTTCTCCTTCCGACACCCTGTTGATTCATGCTCCGGCCGAAGAAAGACGGCGTTTTATGAACGTGCTGCTCTCTCAGATGAATAGTGTGTATATGGCTTATTTGCAGCAATATAATCAGGTTTTAGCCCAGCGGAATCATTGCTTGAGGCAGGAGGATTACAGGGCCGATATCATAGAAGCGCTTGATGCCCAGCTGGCAGCCAAGGCGGAGCTTATTTACGGGCGGCGGGCTGACTTATGCGCCCTGCTGGGGCCTCAAGTCAGCCGGTATTACGGCCTACTTTCCGGCCATCAAGAAGAAACCGGCTTGGCATACAAGTCGGATTTGGCCCATAACTCCCTGTTGGCTTTGTTTGACGAATCCCGCCAAAAAGACCGTCTGCTGCGTTATACCACCTGCGGCATACATCGCGATGATGTGGTTTTTAGATTGAACGAGCATCCAATCAGGCGTTTTGGCTCTCAAGGCCAGCAAAAGACTTTTTTGGTAGCCCTAAAGTTGGCTCAATTTGAAATCATGAAGCAACACAGGGGCATAGCCCCCCTCCTGTTGTTGGACGACGTGTTTGACAAGTTGGATGTGGAGCGGGTAGCCCATTTGCTGGAATTGGTGGTGCAAACGCATTTTGGTCAGATTTTTATTACCGACAGCAATACATCGAGGATAGAGGGGGTAGTGCATGAAATTACCAACGAGCGCGCTTTTTTTGACGTGGCCAAAGGCGTGGTTAATCGTTTGGCTTCCACATAATAATTACAGTATGCAAAGAGAACAAACCAAACCGCTAAAAGAACTTATAGATTTATTTATCAAGGAATCCGGATTACAGGACGGATTGAATGAGGCCCGTATTCTGACTTTATGGGACGAACTCTTAGGGGCTTCGGTGGTGCGGGCCACCCTCCAAAAACGATTTTGGGAAGGCAAGCTCTATATACGGCTAAGTTCCTCCGTTGTTAGGAGCTATTTGTTTACAGAACGGAGCCGGATTGTAGAAAGGATGAATCAAGCTTTGGGCAAAACAATCATTACGGATTTAATTCTTCAATAGTATGGCAAGAAAAAAAATAGTGGTAGACGCAGACATTCCTTACATTCAAGGGGTGCTGGAACCATATGCAGAGGTATGCTATGTGCAGGGCGGCAGCATTGACCGAAGGTGTTTAGATGGAGTCCACGGATTGGTGGTCAGAACCAGAACCAAATGCGGCCCGGCCCTTTTGGACGGAACCGACATTGCCTTCATTGGAACGGCTACGGTAGGCGTTGACCATGTAGATATGGATTATTGCCGGCGCATGGGTATTCAGGTGGCTTCTGCTGCCGGCTGCAACGCGCCCGCGGTAGTTCAATACGTGCTTACGGCTGTGTTTTCTTTGGTTGCCAAGCAGCGTAAAAATTTAGATAGCATGACTTTGGGTATTATCGGCGCGGGCAATGTAGGAGGGCGGCTTGCCCAAGCCGCCCAAGCCTTGGGCATGAAGGTGCTGATTAACGACCCGCCTCGGGCGCTTAGGGAAGGGAACACCGGTTTTGTTTCTTTAGAGCGCCTGCTCAATCAGTCCGACATCGTGAGCCTACACGTACCCCTCCAAAGCGATACCCTGCATTTAGCCGACTCTTTGTTCTTTGAGCGTTTGGGCCGCACGCCCATATTTATCAATACCTCCCGCGGTCAGGTGGTAGACGAGGCAGCCTTGTTGCGTTTTTCGCCCAAAATGAACGGCATTGTGCTGGATGTTTGGGAGCGCGAGCCGGAGATTTCCCATACTACTTTAGATGCAGCCACCATTGCCACCCCCCACATAGCGGGCTACTCCATAGAGGGTAAAAGAAAGGCCAGTATGATGATGATTAGGGAACTCGCCGGTTTTTTCGGATGGAAGGAATTGAAAAATTTCTCCTTACCCAATCGTCCTACCCAAAGGATTGTTTTTCCGGACAAGCAAAAAGTCAGGGAAGAGGCGTTTTCCCTCATGTTTAATAAAATTTTTCCCATCTTTGATGAAGATTTCAATCTGAGGTTAGCTCCGGAGCGCTTTGAAAGCCTCCGTACCCATTATACCTATCGCCGCGAAAATTCCGGATATACGGTCAAAGGGGCGGATGCGGAGCTAAAGACTTTGTTGCAGGCCCTTGGTTTTATACGCATGGAATAATGGGCAATCACGCTTTTAGTCATAGAGATTCAGCTCAAATTGAAGCTAATGGAATGACCTGTGAACAGGTGGAGCGGCAGCTTGAGTACTTTAATGCCGGATTCCCTTTTCCCCAAGTAGAGGCTCCGGCTCAGGTGGGAGCAGGCATCCATCGGTTTAGTCCGGAGCAACAGGAGGCTCTGCTCAAGCGTTACCAATCTTGGAGGGGCAGCGTGGTCAAATTTGTGCCTGCTTCGGGGGCGGCCAGCAGGATGTTTAAAGAGTTGCACCGGGCCAAGGACCTTTTGGACAGGGACGACCAAGCCGCTTTGTCGGGGGATGCGGCTGTTTTCTTTGACCGGCTTAGGGAATTTGCCTTTTATCCCCTGTTAAAAAATACCGGCTGCGATTTGTCGGACCGCAGGGCCATACTCAAGGCCTTGCTGGGACCTGCCGGATTAGACTACAACGCCAAACCCAAAGGCCTGCTCGCTTTTCATGCCTATCCCCAAGGCCATAGAACGGCTTTTGAAGAGCATTTGGTAGAAGCCGCCCGCTATGCCGAAGGAGGCGATGGCTCTGTGTCCCTCCACTTTACGGTTTCTCCCGAACACCTGTCTGATTTTGAAAACTTAGTCCGTACCGTAGCTCCTCAATACGGGCAAAGGTTCGGGGTTTCTTACCGCATAGATTTTTCCCAACAAAATCCGGCTACCGATACCATAGCGGTAGATATGGACAACCGACCCCTTAGGCGGGAGGACGGGTCTTTGCTGTTTCGTCCGGGAGGCCACGGAGCCTTGTTGGAAAACCTGTCGGACCTGCATCAAGACATTATATTTATCAAGAATATAGATAACGTGCAGTTAGAAGAACAATTGGCCGATACGATTCGTTGGAAAAAAATACTTGCGGGCAAGTTGCTCGAAGTCCGGGCGTATATTCATCAATCGCTCAAAGATTTGGCAATCTGTGATTCTCCCTTGAAAATCAAGGAAATTGCCGATTTTCTCCGGCAGCAGTTTGCCATTGACCTGCCCCAAGTCCGGGAGGAGGAGTACGCCGCCAAGGTGAGGAGCTTGCTGGATAGACCTCTAAGGGTCTGCGGCGTGGTGAAAAATACGGGAGAACCCGGGGGAGGCCCCTTTGTGGTAAAGGAAGCCGATGGTTCCACATCCCTGCAAATATTGGAAACCGCCCAGTTAGACTTGAATGATGTCCGGACCGCCGCACATTGGGCGGCCTCCACCCACTTTAATCCGGTGGATGTGGTATGTTCCTTTAAAGATTATACAGGCGCCCCTTATGCCCTCAAGCTGTTTAGCAATCCCGACTCCGGTTTTATTTCGGAAAAAAGCATGGATGGTAAAACTATTAAAATGCAGGAACTTCCCGGATTATGGAATGGGGCCATGTGGGGGTGGAATACGCTTTTTGCAGAGGTTCCGGCCGGTACCTTTAATCCGGTAAAGACCCTAAACGATTTGCTGCGCCCCGCCCATTGCCGGATTTTGAACTAATTTGAAATATTTTTTGTGGGATTGTGAAATATTTTTCTACCTTTGTACCGTTATTGTAAACCATGACTTATATAAAACTTGCTTTTACCTAAATCAAAAATAAATTATCAACCATTAAAACTTTAATTTTATGTGGACAACATTACTGCAGGTGTTATTAAATTCGGTCCCTTTCATGGCCGCCATCGGAGGCATTATTGGATTGGTGCTCTATCTGTTAAGTGCACTTAACATCTTGACATTACCCGCACAAGAACAGGGCGGCTACTAATTGCGACGGGAGTTTTGCCCGAAAATCCCAAAAGAGTAGGGGGAGAAAGCCGAAAATCCTCACGAGTAGGCGATTAATTATTTAACATTGAATATTATGTCATTTTGGAATGTGATTACGACTATGTTTGCAGCCCTTTTCGCAAATCCGTCTGCCATGTTTGCTATCTTAGCAGCGATTGGCGTATTGGCTGGATTCGGCATTTGGAAGTTAATCGACTTTCTTGGTTGGATTTAGCCTCAAAATATAAAAAATGAGGCTGCTCCAAGAGGGTGGCCTTATTTTTTTGCAGCCTTTAAAGTATTTTTCAACAGTGACACTCGGGTCATGGGGCCAACCCCGCCCGGGACGGGGGTGATATGGCTACATTTGACGGCCACCCCTCCAAAATCCACATCTCCCGCCAAGCTAAACCCGCTTTGGGTTTGGGCCGGAATGCGTGTGATGCCCACGTCTATAACCACAGCCCCCTGTTTGACCATGTCGGCCTGTACAAAGCCGGGAACGCCCAAGGCGGCAATCAGAATGTCGGCTTGGAGGCATATTTCTTTAATATTGGGGGTACGGCTGTGGCAGACCGTCAAGGTGCAATCTCCCGGATAGCCTTTTTGCAGGAGGAGGTTGGCTACCGGCCGGCCTACGATGTTGCTCCTGCCCAGCACCACGCAGTGTTTGCCTGCGGTCTCTATCTGGTAGTGCTTGAGCAGTTCCAAAATGCCGTCCGGAGTGGCCGATATAAAGGCGGGAAGGCCTAATATCATCTTACCTACATTCATAGGATGGAATCCGTCCACATCTTTGGCAGGGTCTATGGCCTCAATAACTTTTTGTTCGTTTATATGCTTGGGCAGGGGGAGTTGTACAATCAGTCCGTCTATATCGGCGTTCCGGTTAATCTCCTCAATAGCCAGCAACAATTCGGCTTCCGACACAGTGTCGGCAAACCGGATTACGGTAGATAGAATCCCTACCTCTTGGCAATCTTTTTCTTTGTGTCCTACATAGGTTTGGCTGGCTCCGTCCGCGCCTGCCAAAACGGCGGCCAGATGGGGGCGTTTTTTCCCTTGGGCCACCCATGCTTCCACTTCCGCCGCTATTTGGCGTTTTAGGATTTGGGCTGTGTTTTTTCCGTCAAGAATCTCCATCATCTATTTCCGCTTTATACCCATGCCCATCTTGCCCATCATGCTCATGTTTTTCATCATTTTTCTCGAATCTTCAAATTGTTTGATGAGTCGGTTTACTTCGGCTATGGTAGCGCCGCTGCCCGAGGCAATGCGTTTGCGTCTGGAGCCGTTGAGTAGAGAGGGTTGTTCCCGCTCTTGAGGGGTCATAGACATAATCATGGCTTCTACGCCCTTAAAGGCAGAATCGTCTATGTCTACGTCTTTAAGCGCCTTGCCCATGCCCGGAATCATGGAGGCCAAGTCTTTGATATTCCCCATTTTTTTGATTTGCTGAATCTGGTTGTAGAAATCGTTAAAGGAGAATTGGTCTTTGGCCAATTTTTTGTGGAGTTTTCGGGCTTCTTCTTCGTCAAACTGTTCCTGCGCTTTTTCTACCAAAGAAACAATGTCGCCCATGCCCAAAATACGGTCGGCAATCCGTTTGGGGTAAAAAGGCTCCAAGGCTTCCATTTTTTCTCCCGAACTGACAAACTTAATGGGCTTGTGTACCACGGCCCGAATAGACAGGGCGGCTCCTCCGCGGGTATCGCCGTCTAATTTGGTAAGCACCACTCCGTCAAAGTTGATGCGCTCGTTAAAGGCTCTGGCGGTTTCCACTGCGTCCTGACCGGTCATGGAATCTACCACAAAAAGGGTTTCGCTGGGCTTGATGGCGTCTTTAATCGCTTTGATTTCCCGCATCATGTCCTCGTCAATGGCCAAGCGGCCCGCGGTGTCTACAATCAAGGCGTCGTGGCCCATGGTACGGGCGTGCTTGAGGGCGTTTTGGGCAATGCTGACCGGCTGGCGGTTGCCTTCTTCGGTATAAATATCCGCACCCACTTGGGCGGCTAATATTTTCAACTGCTCAATAGCCGCCGGACGATAAACGTCTCCGGCCACCAACAAGGGGCGCATGCTTTTCTTGGATTTGAGCATCAGCGCCAATTTTCCCGAGAAGGTAGTTTTACCCGAACCCTGCAATCCGGCCACCAAAATGATGGAGGGTTTGGCGCCTTTGAGGTTGATTTCCGCAGCCTCGCTGCCCATGAGGGCGGTAAGTTCGTCGTGAACGATTTTGGTCATCATCTGGCCGGGCCGTACGGCTTTAAGCACGTTTTGTCCCATCGCCTTTTGCTTTACCTCGTCGCAAAAGTTTTTGGCCACCTTGTAGCTTACGTCTGCGTCTAACAAGGCCTTCCTAATGTCTTTGAGGGTCTCGGCTACGTTGATTTCCGTAATTCGCCCTTCGCCTTTGAGTATTTTAAACGACCTTTCTAACCGGTCTGTCAAGTGTTCAAACATATGCGTCTTTATTTGGGGTACAAAGGTAGGATTTTTTATCAACAGGCTAAAATGCCCAATCCCTGTCTGATGATTATGGGTTCTCCGGATGTGCAGTCTACCACCGTAGAAGGCTCAATGCCGCCCTCTCCTCCGTCTACCACCAAATCAATCAGATTGCCGTAGCGTTCGTGTATCCATTGGGGGTCTCGAATGTATTCGGGGTCTTCTTCGTCCGGAGGTAAAGACGTACTGAGTATGGGGCGTCCCAATTCTCTTACGATTTCTCTGATGATAAGGTTGTCGGGCACCCGCAGTCCCACGGTCTTCTTTTTACTTTTGAATAATTTGGGTATCTGATTATTGGCTTCGAGAATAAAGGTGAAAGGGCCGGGAAGGCAGCGCTTCATCAGCTTAAAAATAGGGGTGGGGATGGGCTTGCAGTAAAGCGATAACTGACTGAGGTCGGCATAGATAAAAGAAAAAAAATCTTTGCCCCCCTCATCTTCTCCCTTTATCCTTGCCACCGACTCCGCCGCCTGCCATTGGTCCATGGCGCAACCCAAACCGTAGAGGGTATCGGTGGGATAAACCACGATTCCCCCCCTCTCAAGGGTATGTACCACCTGCTGAATGGCCCGGGGCTGGGGGTTTTGGGGATAAATCTTGACGAGCATGAAGCGTTAAGGAAGCAACCGGTCGGAATAATAGGATTCGGCCAAATCGCGCTGGTTATATCGCATACTCATGACTTGTCCGTAAGCTCCTGTAGAGCAGAGCGCTATAAAATCACCTCTGGAGACTTGCGGCAACAGGACCGACTTGGCAAAGCGGTCGCTGGATTCGCAAACAGGGCCTACCACGTCGTAGCGCATCATGCGTCCGGCAGAAGAAAGATTGAGTATATGGTGTTGGGCCCCATAGAGAGACGGACGAATCAAGTCGTTCATGCCCGCATCCAAAATGGCGAACTTAATGCCTTTGCCTTTTTTAACGTAGAGGACCCGGCCGATTAAAAATCCGGATTGGGCAACCAAGGCCCGTCCGGGCTCAAGATGTATTTCCTGTCCGGGGAGCAACGGGAGGTTTTTATGGATGATGTCAAAATAGGAAGCAAAGTCAACGATAGGATGTTCTAAGGGAGACTGATAGTCCACGCCTAAGCCTCCGCCCAAATTAACCACCGACAAGACGGCGCCTTTGTCTAAAAACCACTGCTGCAAGACCCGTACCCGCTCGCAGAGGGTCTTAAATACGGACATATTGGTAATCTGGGAGCCAACATGAAAGTGCAGACCTATCAGCGCAAGGTGCTTGCTCCGTTCCAGCACCTCCCAAACTTCTCCAAACATCCAAGGGCTGATGCCGAATTTGTTTTGGGCCAAGCCCGTGGTAATGTATTTGTGGGTATGGGCGTCAATATCCGGGTTGAGGCGTAAGGAAATATTGGCGACTTTGCCCATGCCGGCAGCCAGTTCGTTGATGCGCTCCATTTCGGGAATGGACTCTACGTTAAAGCTGAAAATGTTCCCCTCAAGGGCCGTTTTGATTTCTTTGTCGGATTTTCCTACCCCCGCAAACACAATTTTGTCCGGACTGAATCCGCTTTGTAAGGCCAAGGCCACCTCGTTGCCGCTTACGCAGTCTGCGCCCAAACCCGCTGTGCGCATGGCGTCGAGGATTCGGTCATTGGCATTGGCTTTTAGGGCGTAATGGGCGTGGTAGCCATATTTTTTAAGGCAGAAAGTATAGAGGTCGAGGGTCTTGTGCAGCAACGACATGTCGTAGTAATAAAAGGGAGTCTCCAAAGACTCAAAGGCAGATAGCAGGGCGGGTTGAAACATAGGTTTAATATTTAAAAACGGGAGCAAAAGTAACACATTTTAGACAAAATGCCTATCTTTGTCTGTTCTTTTTCAAATAAAAGAGAAAACATTTAAACCATATAGCTATGAAACCGACCAAAAAAGAATTACTCAAGGATGTTGTGCAACATATTGATATTTGCAAGATTGATGCCGTTCCCCTGATTGACGCCATGCGCGAGATGTCTTTTTCTTCCCGAGATACCGCCTCGGCCGCCGACATCCTGCAATTGATGATTAAAGATACGGACTGTACTAACTGGCTGACCCTTGCAGGGAGTACCAGCGCCGGCGGCTGTATGCAGGTGTATGTAGATATGGTGCGCTTTAACATGATTGATTGCGTGGTGGCTACCGGCGCCTCGATTATTGATATGGACTTTTTTGAAGCCTTGGGTTACAAGCACTATAAAGGTACTCCTTTTATTGACGACAGCCTGCTTCGTAAAAACTACATTGACCGGATTTACGATACCTATATAGATGAAGAGGAATTGCAGGATTGCGACCGCACCATCAAAGAAGTGGCCGACTCCTTGGAAGCCCGTCCCTATTCTTCCCGGGAGTTTATTTGGGAATTGGGTAAATGGCTGACGTTACATTCCAAAAAGAAAAATTCCTTGGTTCAGACCTGTTACGAACATCAGGTGCCGATTTTTGTGCCTGCTTTTTCGGATTGCAGCGCCGGTTTTGGTTTGGTGATGCATCAGGTGGAACGCATGAAAGAGGGCAAGCCTTATTTGACGATTGACTCGGTGGCTGACTTTAGGGAATTGACCGAGATTAAGCTCAAAGCCAAAACCAGCGGCCTGTTTATGATAGGCGGGGGCGTGCCCAAGAACTTTGCGCAGGATACGGTGGTCTGCGCCGAATGTATGGGCATTGACGTGCCCATGCACCAGTATGCCGTACAGATTACCGTGGCCGATGTTCGAGATGGGGCCTGCTCCAGCTCTACCCTTAAAGAGGCTTCTTCATGGGGCAAGGTAAATACGGTGTACGAGCAAATGGTCTATGCCGAAGCCACTACCGTGGTGCCGCTGATGGTTGGCTACGCCTACCACAAAGGCGACTGGAAAAACCGTAAAAAATTCGAGTGGGCCAAGCTGTATGTTTAATCCTTGAGCATTGCGGTGTGCGACATATCACGAATAATGATGCCGCTGTCTAAAATTTCGTAGGCGAATACCCAACTTTTCTCGAACACCACGCACCGATAACCGAGTTCCCGCCATTTCCTAAAACGGCACAGCGAGTAATCGGCAGGTGCGCTTAGTGATTTTAGGAAGAATCTCATTTTATCACTGCGTTTACGAGCAGCCTCCTTAGAGAATTTTAGCTCTTCCTTCAGAAAAAGTTCCAATGTAGATATTTTATCCCAAACTTGCCCGGATATACGTACCTCACGCATGGTTAGGCCATTTTTCGATTCGAGCATTAAGTTCGTCAAAAAAAGAGTCAACCGAAACCGCATTACATTCTTTTGCAGCTTCTTCAAAGCTTTTCTTCTTTTCCTCTACGACTGTTACAAAGTGTAACGTCCGGACAAATTCAATGAGTCTCTTTGCTTGAGCGCTATTGTCTTTGATAATCATTGTGGTCATATCTCCGATATTTTGTACAAAGGTAATAAATAAAATTAGAAATATTCAATGGCGTGGTGTTGCAGAGCAGAGAGGAGGTTGTTGGCCAAGCGGCTGGCGCCGATGCGAAAGAGGGAAGGGTTGAGCCATTCGGGGCCGAGGATTTCTGCTACAATGGCGTAGTAGCCCATGGCGTCTTCGGGGCTTAAAATCCCGCCCGCAGGTTTGAATCCCGTCTTTTTCCCTGTTTTTTGATAGTAGCTGAGGATTTCTCCACACATGACGGTGGCGGCTTGGAGGGTGGCGGCGGGTTCGCTTTTTCCGGTAGAGGTTTTGATAAAATCGGCTCCGGCTTCCATGGCTATGCGGCTGGCTTGGGCAATGGCTTGGGGCTTGGCCAAGGTTCCGCTTTCGATGATTACTTTAAGGTGGGCAGGGCCTATGGCCTCTTTGATTCGAAAAATTTCTTCTCCGGCCCGAGCATAATCCCCCGATAAGAAATAATTTAACGACAATACTATGTCTACTTCGTCCGCCCCCTGCTCCACGGCCATACGGCATTCTTGGATTTTGACGGGCAGAAAGGTTTGGGAGGCGGGGAATCCGGCTCCCGTTACGGCAATACGCACCCCTTTTGCGGTCAGTGATTTATGCAAAATTCCGGTAAAGGAAGGGTATACGCAGATGGCCGCCGGCAGGGGCATATCGGGAAAATGCTGGGGAAATGCGTTCACTTTTTGAACCATAGCTAATATTCGGGCGTCCGTATCGGTGGCCTGTAAGGAGGTGAGGTCTATGCAGCTTAGGCAGGTTTTGAGGTGTTCGGGAGGGTAGAACATAGGGGTATTATTCTTTGTTTTTACTGTCTATATAAATGGTTACAGGGCCGTCATTGGTGAGGCATACTTGCATTTCGGCTCCGAACCTGCCGGTTTCGACCTTTCCCGAAAACGAGTGGCGGAGCTGTTGTACAAAGGATTCGTAAAGGGGGATGGCTATGGGGGGAGGAGCGGCGCGGATGTAAGAGGGACGGTTTCCTTTTTTGGTAGAGGCGTGCAGGGTAAACTGACTGACGACCAATATGCTCGGTTTCTCATTTTCTGTTTGGACCAGCAAATCTTCCAGCGACAGGTTCATGACTCCCTTGGCGTCGTCAAAAATACGAAGCTGGAGGGTTTTCCTCACTGTCCATACTATATCTTCTTCAGTGTCTGCGGCCTCAAAGCCCACAAGCAGCAGCAGGCCTTTTCCGATTTGTCCTGTACACCCCCCGTCTATCGAGACGGAGGCCTGTGTAACACGTTGTATAACTATTCTCATGGCGATGTCTATCCGGCTATGTCTACGGCGATGCCCAAGGCCGCCACCTCGTCCGCAATGGCTTTAAGTTCGGGAAGCGGCACTTTGATGAGGTGGGGGGCAGGGGTGGGTCTGTCTATGGTATATATCATTACTTCTTTGGGATGCAGTTTTTTCACCAAGGCAATCCACGCTTCTCTTTCTGCGGCAGTGGCGTTGTTGACGGTCATTCCTTGGTAAATTCCACGTAAAAATATGGTTTGCAGGCTAAAGTCCCCCTTAAACCCTTGTATGGCTTTGATGGTTTCGGCCAAGTCGTAGCCGGCGGCGGGCTGGTCTATGAGGGATACGGATTCGGGAAAAGCCGAATCTATCTTTAAAATGCGTTTGTCTGCCGCCAGTAGGGCTTCAAATACTTCGGGGCGATGGACTTGGGTGGCGTTGGAGAGGACGCAGACTTTGGCTTTGGGGGCATAGCGGTTGCGCAGAGCTACGGTGTTTTCAATAATACGCTTGAAATCGGGATGCAGGCTGGGTTCGCCGTTCCCGGAAAAGGTGATTACATCGGGCAGCTTGTTTTGGATGGCCAATTCCGACAGTTTTTGTTCCAGCGCCCGATTTACTTCCTGCGTTGTAGGGAGTTGCTTGTCTAAAGCTCCGTCTTTGTTCCAACCGCATTCGCAATAGATGCAGTCAAAGTTACACCATTTTCCGTTGGCAGGCGAAAGATTAACGCCCAAAGAGAGACCAAGTCTCCTGCTGTATATAGGGCCGTATATAATTTGATGAAAAAGCATAATTTACAAGGGATTTTGCAGGGTATCCGGCGCCGGAGGTTCGTACAAACGAAAGGCAGGGAGGCTGTCCGCAGTCCAAGGACGCAAGAAAGGAACAAGAGAAGGGGCAATCCAATTAGAGTCAAGAGGATATGCAAAGAAAAAATCAAGCCTTTGCAGGCAGGAATCCGGCACAATCCGGAGGAAATCGCTCCAGAAGAATACCGGGTCAGCATCGGATTCCTGCTCCGTGATTTCTAATTCTAAGAACTGCTCTAAAGCTTTTTTTTGGACAGCAAGCAGGTCGCGCTGTTGTTGGAGTTCTCTTTTAAATTTGTCGGGCTTGCGGGCGTGGTGGGCAACCGACCGAAGAAAGTCTTGGGAGTTGTATCCGTATTTTTGGAGTATGGCGGCGTACAGTTGGGTGGTATCGGCGGTGGGGCCCAAAGTCGGTTCTTCCATAATCCGCTGTTCTGTGATAATTATTTCTGTGATGATTTTGGCCAATGTCCCCTTGGGAATGGGCGGCCTTTGACAGGAAAGGGTCAAACTAAGGCAGGCCGTTAGGATGATTGTGTAGCGCTTTATATGCCGACTCGTTTTAATCATGATGACAAAAGTACGTTTTTTCTTTCTACTTTTGCAATTTGGTATAGATATAGAATATGTATTTTAAAGCCCCTCCCATACTCAGGCGGATATTCCCCTCCTTGATTTGGCAGTTTCCCGAAGAGCAAAACGGCCTTTTTCTGACCTTTGACGACGGGCCTTCTCCGGAAATGACTCCTTGGGTGTTAGATATGTTGGATAAATACAACGCCAAAGCCACTTTTTTCTGTTTGGGTAAAAATGTGGAAATGCACCCCGATGTGTATGCCGATATTATTCGCCGCGGTCATGCCACGGGCAATCATTCCTACAGCCACCTCAAGGGCTGGGGCATGGAAACGGACGACTATATCAGGGACGTGGATACGGCGGCGGCATTTATAGAAAGTAATTTGTTCAGGCCGCCTTACGGGAGGATTGGGCCTAATCAAGCCAAAATGTTGAGCGAGCGGTATAAGATTATTATGTGGAATGTGTTGAGCCAAGATTACAGCCGCTCCCTTTCGGGAAAGCGTTGCGCTAAAAATGTGATTCGGGATATGGGGCCGGGCTCCATAGTGGTATTTCACGATTCGGTAAAGAGCGCGCAAAACCTTTGGTATGCCTTACCTTTGGTATTGAGGGCTGTGAGGGAGAAGGGCTGGATATGTAAACCTATAGAACTATAAATATGAATGTACTTGTGTTGGGTTCGGGAGGCAGGGAGCATGCCTTGGCTTGGAAAATCAGCCAAAGCCCTTTGCTCCACCGGCTGTATTGCGGGCCGGGAAATCCGGGAACCGCCGCTTTTTCCGAGAACCTGCCGGTTGACCCCTGTTGCTTTGAATCGGTGAAGCGGGCGGTGTTGGAGCGGGATATTTCCATGGTGGTGGTAGGGCCCGAGGAGCCTTTGGTCAGAGGAATTGCAGACTTTTTTGCTTCGGAAGCATCCTTGAGGTCCTGTTTTTTGGTGGGGCCGGGGGCTGTAGGCGCCCAATTGGAGGGGAGCAAAGATTTTGCCAAGGCGTTTATGCAGCGCCACGCTATTCCCACGGCCGGTTATGCTTCTTTTATTACAGAGCAAACAGAAGAAGCGGTGGCATATTTATCTAAGGTCAAGGCGCCCTACGTACTCAAGGCCGATGGCTTGGCCGCCGGCAAGGGGGTGGTGATTGTGTCCGATATTCGGGAGGCGGAGCAGGAAGTACGGGCTATTTTGGGAGGAAAATTCGGCAAGGCCGGACATCGAATCGTGATAGAGGAATTTTTGGAGGGCATAGAGCTGTCGGTGTTTTTTATCACAGACGGTAAAAGCTATAAAATCCTTCCCCATGCCAAAGACTACAAGCGCGTGGGCAACGGAGATACCGGGCCTAACACAGGAGGGATGGGGGCGGTGTCTCCCGTACCCTTTGCCGACGAGGTTTTTATGAAAAAGGTAGAAGACCGGATTATTGCGGCCACCGTGCGGGGGCTTG
>WRBG01000011.1 GCA_009784635.1 Bacteroidales bacterium
AAACGCTATGGGGTTTCCATAAATGACATAGACCCTCGACACTTTGCTGTTTTAGAAGAAGATACGCAAGAAGAGAGGAGCAATGCCATGCGCAAAGAGCAGTCTTACGCGGCTTTGGAACGACTGTTGGCAAGCCTGCCGGCTGACGAACAGATGCTGGTTTCGCTGTTTTATAAACAGGGACTCAACATGGAAGAGGTGGCTTATATTGGCGGATTAACGCTGACCAATACTAAGGTAAAGATGCACAGAATCAGAAAGAAATTATATACGCTTTTTCAAGAGGAATACAGTGATGAAACCAATGAATAATACAACGCAAGACCCTTTGCAGGATTTTTTTACGTCGGAGTGGGAAACCTCTTTGCTTGATGTTCCATCCTTGTCCCCCGATTTTTCGGAAGCCGTACTTAAAAAGATTGCGGACAACAAACGACAGGAGCGGCTTTTTAACTTAGCCTGCATATTGCTTGTATCTTCCGGAATCATCGCCATGGTGGTTTTTGTATATCCGGGATACAAACAATTCCCCGCCGTGGTGGCAGGAATCGCCTCATTAACGACCGGAGTAACCACGTTCATAACAGAGATAATCAGTTCTTTAGGCAATATGTTCCGGTTGCAGTTAGCATCGGATTTTATCTCCATCCCCCTGTTGACCTACCTCTCCCTGCTGACCGCTGTCCTGTGGACCTTGGATGGATTGCTGAGAAAGCGCCGCGAATCCCGCTTGGAATAAATAACTAACTTTGCGGGAGTAATCTTAAAACCTGTAGCGATGAAAAATAAAACCCTGTTGTTTGCCGTCCTTATATTGGGTTATATCACGACTTTGTACGCCCAACATCATCAGACCGGAGACGCCTATACCATCATCACAAATCCGGGCGAACATGCGCAAACCCAAATCCGTATCAACTGGCATACCGACCTTGGAAACACCCAAAGCGTCTGCACCTATACCAAGTGCAGCGACACAGACTGGAAACAGGCTGTAACCATTAAAGCCGACCAACAACTGTGCCTCACATTTGACAGTCTTTATTCAAAAACAGCCTCGAACGAAGATTTTTACGAAAGCGCCCGTTTTTGGCGATGCACCGTTGAATTGGAAAACCTTGAACCCGCTACCGAATACATGTATCGGGTGGGCACAGACAACATGAGCGAAATCCGGTATTTTAAGACTGCCCCTGTTTCGGGGACGTGGAGCATGGGCATCATCGCCGATATCCACACCTATTCACCTCTGCCCAAGCGATTAGAAGCCGCTATGGAGATGGTCGGCACATTAGAGCGCTGCAACGGAAACGATTTGGACTTTATGCTGCACGTGGGCGATGTTTGCGCATGGGGCGGCAGCCATTCTTTTTGGAAGACCATGTACGCAGAACACTATTTTGCCAAATATATGTGGGCGGGAGTTAATGGAAATCACGACGATATGGCGCGGGGATACGCCAAGCAGACCAACGAATACTTTAGGTATGTAAATAATAATCCGCTAAACGGATACGAAGGCGAAGAGGGGGTCTGCTACCACTTTACCTACGACAATGCCCTGTTTATTATGCTCAATAGCGAAAAAATGCGCGAACAGGAGGGCTTGGAGGTAGCTCAAGAATGGGTCAAAGAAGTGATTACCTCCCATCCTGCCAAGTACATCATTGTAGTTACGCACTACCAGTGGTTCTTTGGCGACAGCGGAAGAAGCGCACAATATGAGCGTTGGAAAGAGCTGTTTGATGAATACGGCGTAGACTTGGCCATTGCCGGCAATAACCACATTTATGTCCGCACCAACGCATTGTATCAAGGCAGCGAGACCGATGGAACAACGGGAACGGTTTATATTCAGACTCCCTCATCGGATAATGAGCGCGGAGTCGAACTCAATGAATGGACAGACAATACCGATATCATCAAGTTCCGTTGGTCCGAAGGAGCCAACACCGTTGGCGCCATACTGATGCGTGCAGACAACGACAAACTGCATTTGACGCTCTATGACCGCCACGGCAACAATCTTGACCAAGTAACGGTGTTGGCCAAAAGATAATTTGCACAGTATAAAAAACGGATGTACATTTGCGAAAAATTTCGTTGCGAAAAATTTCGCACATATAATATTTTAAAAAATAAATTATTATGACAAATCCGTTTAAATTTGGTTCGGTTGTCTCCAATGACCATTTCACCAATAGGCAGGTGGAATTTCAAAGATTATCTCAAATCGTTGCAAGCAGTAATCATCTTGTTCTGATTGCCCCTCGCCGATTTGGCAAAACAAGTTTGGTCAACAAGGTGGTCTCAGGTACAAACAGGCCTGTTTTATGGATGGATTTGCAGTTAGTAACCAATATTGGCGATTTTGCCACCCAACTGTTGAAGCAGCTTTTCAAGAAATATCCTTTTGAAAGGTTAAAGTATTTGGTTACCCATTTTAGGATTGTGCCTACGTTATCCATAGACCCTGCTACAAATAGCGTGGAGATTGGTTTTCATTCACATATAGATGGTTTTATTCATTTGGAAGATGTGCTGAATCTGATTGAAAAGTTGGGCGAAGAAAAAAAGCGTCCCATTGTGGTTTTTGATGAGTTTCAAGAGTTGCTGTCGTTGGGAAAATCGTTGGATAAGCGCTTACGCTCCGTGATACAGTTCCATAAAAACGTCAACTATCTGTTTCTGGGGAGCGCCGAATCGATGATGAAATATATCTTTGAAAACAAAAAGTCGCCATTCTATCACTTTGGACAGCTATGTACATTAGACAAGATTCCATACGGTGATTTTTACGCTTTTTTACACCATCGTTTTGCATCCATCACAGATAAAGCTGCCGAAGTCGCAACAGAAATATTGTCATTTTCAACCTGCCATCCCTACTACACACAACAACTTGCATTCCACATTTGGATGGCGTTAGAGCGGAGCGCCTATTCTATAGAAGTGATAAACGAAACCATTGCAGATATTGTCTCTTTGCACGACAACGACTTTGAACGGTTATGGAGAAGTTTCAACAACACCGACAAGAGCGTGCTGATTGAGCTTGCGTTTGAGCACATCCCTTTGAAATTGTATAAAAACACCATCGCTTCAAGCACCATGTTCAGCGCTTTGAAGCGATTGGTAGAAAAAGGTATTCTGATTAAAGCAGAAAAATACCAAATCGACGACCCGTTTTTCAGAAACTGGATTGTAAATAGGCGACTGGGGACTCCCCTGCAATAAACAGTTATTCCCCTATTATTTTAACCAGCACCCTTTTGCGGCGTTTTCCGTCAAATTCCCCATAAAAGATTTGTTCCCAAGTGCCAAAATCAAGGCGACCTTTTGTTACGGCCACCACCACTTCCCGCCCCATCACCGTCCGCTTTAAATGGGCATCGGCATTATCTTCTGCACCGTTGTGGCGATATTGGTTATAAGGCTTTTCGGGCGCTAACTTTTCGAGCCATACTTCATAATCATGATGTAAACCCGACTCGTCGTCGTTAATAAACACGCTGGCGGTAATGTGCATGGCATTGCACAGCAACAGACCTTCCTGTATGCCGCTTTCCCGCAAGCAATCCTCTACTTGGCGGGTAATGTTTACAAGCCGCCTCCGTTGCGGAATCTCAAGCCATAATTCTTTTCGGTAAGATTTCATCATCTATTTCTCTCTAAAATATTCAGTAATTGCCGATTGAGGTACAATTTTTCCTTTCCCACCCTTACCGACTCCAAGAATCCGTTTTCCTCCAATGCGATTAGGTAATTCCCGACTGTCTTAGCGTTTCCAATATGTTCGTCAATCAAGTATTGGCGTTTGGTGTAGGGCAGACGGAACAAAATTTCTATTAAATCTTTGGAATAGATTTTGGGAAGTCTCTTTTTGATTTCGTCTGTGGTTTTGTCCATAGCTGTCGTAATCTTATGTAGCCGCTCCAAGCCTTGAACAGAAGTTTCCTCAGTCATATCCAACATGTACAAAATATAGTCCTCCCATTCGTTCTTTTCCGTAACATTCCGTAACCTTCGATGGTATTCTGTTTTGTTTTTGATAATGTACTCACTCAAATAGATAGCAGGAATGTTTAACAAGCCTGATAACTTGAGGTACAGCAACAATAGTATTCTTCCCGTTCTGCCGTTCCCGTCCAAAAAGGGGTGTATGGCCTCAAACTGATAGTGCATTATCGCCATTTTAATCAAAGGGTCAATACTGTTATCTTCATTGACAAACTTTTCCCAATTCGCCAACTTTTCACGGATGAGGGTTTCTCCGCTTGGCGGTGTGTAAATCACTTCGCCAAGCGGATTCCTCAAAGTGGTTCCGGGTATGACCCGAATAGAAGCGCTGTTTTGTTTTATACACTGAACGATTTTGACACAAAGATTGGTGGTAATAAAAGGCTTGGTTTTTAGTTGTTCCAAGCCTAACCAAAAGGCCTCTTTATAGCTCAAAACTTCTTTTGTCGCAGGATTTTCTACTTTTTTCCCCGCCACCAACGATTTATAGAGTTCGTCGTTTGTGGTGATAATATTTTCCACTTCTGAACTTGCTTTTGCCTCCTGCAGATAAATGGTGTCCAAAAACAAGGTCGGATTTGGCAAATTTAGCAAAGCGCCATTTAGTTGTGCCAGCGCCCTGCCTGCCGAAATAACTTTGCGAAGTATGCTTTTTGTTTCAATATCGGCATTAGGAGGCAGTAACGGCAAATCGTTATACGGTCTTAAGGGGTCAAAGTGGCTCATGTTTTTCAAGTGTAAATTTTACGCTCGTTCTTGGAACGAGGGCAAAAATACGAAAAATTTACGCTTTATGGCAAAAGCTCATCAGTTATTATTCAGCTCCGCCATATCCACCGAATCACGATAATCCCCCAGCAAGTAGCGGCTGAAGTAGTCGGCCATTTTCCAGAAGAAATATTCGGTCATATCCCCAAAGCCGTGGCGTTGGCCGGGCAGGATAAGCATGTCAAAGCGTTTGTTGGCGCGGATTAAGGCATCTACCACACGCATGGTATTGGCGGGATGGACATTGTTGTCAATGTCGCCGTGAATCAGCAAGAGCCGTCCTTTTAGATTTTTAGCCAATTCTGAATTTTTCTTGATGTTGTACACAAAGGTGGTGTCGCCTTTATCCGATATGTTTTCTTGAACGCCGTGGTGCTTCTCGCTCCACCAGCGGTTGTAGATGTTGTTTTCGTGGTTGCCGGCACAGGAAACGGCTACTTTATAAAAGTCCGTATAGGTGAGGATGGCGGCGGTGGACATGAATCCTCCTCCGGAGTGCCCATGGATGCCCACGCGGGTAATATCCATAAAGGGATGGCGGGCGGCAAGACGCTCGGCGGCTACCTTTTGGTCTTCCAATCCATAGTCGCGCAGGTTTCCGTAGCCATAGTTGTGGTACCATTTAGAGCGGTTGGGATGGCCTCCGCGGTTGCCCACGGTCATCACTACAAAGCCCATTTGAGCCAAGCGGTCTACGCGGTCCATTCCTCTGCTCCAAGCGTATACGGTAGCTTCGGTTTGAGGTCCCGGATAAACATACTGGACAATGGGATAGCGGGCGGTAGAGTCAAAGTCGTAGGGTTTGTACAGTACGCCATAGAGGTCGGTAATGCCGTCTCCGGCCTTTACGGTAAAGGGTTCGGGGAACTTATAGCCCGCTTCAAAAAGAAGGCTCAAGTCGGCGGTTTCCAATTGGGCCAAGACCCTCCCGTTGGCGTTATAAAGGGCGGTTTGAGGCGCCGTATTTACACGGGAATAGTTGGCAATAAAGTATTTGTTATTGTCGCTGGGACTGATGCTAAAGGTAAAGTCTCCGGGCGTAAGCAGGGTAATGCCTGTGCCGTCTAACTTGGCTTTGTAGAGGTGCTGGTAATAAGGATTTATTCCCTGCTCCCGACCGCATGCGGTAAAGAAAACGGTACGGGTCGCCTCATCCACACCTAAGATGCGCTCTACGTGAAAAGGCCCCGAAGTAATGGCGTTTTTAAGATTGCCCTCTCCGTCATAGAGATAAAGATGCGCCCAACCTGTGCGTTCCGACCACTGTATAAACTCCCTGCCGTTATTGACCAATTGGAGGGGTCTGGTTTCTACGTATGTATTGAGGCGTTCTTCTACCAAGACCTTAACGCTGTCCGAGGCGATGTCTACGGCGCAAATGTCAATCCGTTTGAGGTCGCGGCTGGTGCGGGTAATATAAAAGCGTTCGGGCGTCCCTAACCATTTAGAGGGACGAATATCGTCAAAACGATCCTTTTCCAAAATAGGTTCATAGGAGATAGCTATTTCTTGGTCTTTGAATGCCGATATCTTAATGGCTTTAAAAGTAGAGTCTTTAAACGAATAGACCAACAAGTGATTTTGGGGCGCTTCGGCCTCTCCCGGCATGTGGTATTTGTAGTTTTCCAATACGGGGCGCGGCTGCTTGAGTACGTCAATTACCCAAAAATCTTTTACCTCGCGCTCGTCTCGCTTAACCAACGCAAAGCCGGAACCGTCCGGAGACCATGCAATGCGGGCCGGATAACGTCTTTCTATGTCTGCTTTTTCGGGATAAAGCGAAGTGGGGCCGCCTCCGTAGCCAAAAAACTTAATCCCGTCTTCAGTAATCCGATGCTCTACAATAGTGCTGTCTTTGTCGTTTTTACGCGCTTTTTCAAAATTTTCGCGATTCATGTAATAAAGGTCAAAGTTGCGGGAAAAAACCACCATTTGTCCGTCCGGAGAAAAGCTGGCCCAAGAGGGAATGGTTTTTTCTTTTTCAAATCCCTCGATATTGGTGAGCCTGTTGTTGCGGAAGTCATAGCTGAAACCAAAAACTTTTTTCTCTTTTCTGGCTCTGCCGGTGGTTTCGTCTTTGACTTCAATATCAATAGTGCTGGTGATTTCAAAGGTAACGGTGGTTTCGTCTTTGATTTTGAAGTTTTGAATGGGGAGGTTTTGCGCATCAAACGGGTCTTTTACAATCTCCGTAACCTGCGCGGCCATGACCGCAGGGTCAAAAAGCAGACGTTTGGAGCCGGTAGCGGCGTCCACAAGGTACCAGTTCTTTCCGGCAGGAGTTTCATAGGTGTAGATAAAGCGGTCCGAATTTTTAAACCATATAGGAGTTACCGATGTGGAGAACACCATTTTATTCACCCTCTTGGGAGAAAAACGCGCAGCCAGCTCATAATTTGCAACGGCATGAGGCTGGTTAAACAGATTTTGGGCGTATGCTACACTGCATATCAGCAGGATGCCCATCAAAAAAATAGATTTTCGCATAGTTTTTATTTTAAGTTATTTGTTTATAATCAATTCATTATCTTTTCAATTCCCATACTTCCAAGTCGGAGATTTTTCCGGCGCTGATTTGGAACCGGACGGCGGTACGCAAGCTGTGTATTCCGTAGTTTCCTGCCGCTCCGGGATTTATATGGAGTAGATGGTGCTTTTTGTCGTTTATTACTTTTAAAATATGGGAGTGCCCACAAATAAACAAGTCGGGTTTATGGGCGGTAATCAATGCGTGTGCCTTGTAATCGTAATAGCCCGGATGTCCGCCAATGTGGAGCATCAGCACTTTCACTTGTTCTATCTCAAAGCATTGCATATAAGGATAAACCATACGTACTTTATGGTCGTCGCAATTGCCATACACGCCGGTGAGCGGCTTGTAAGCGGCAATGGCATCTGCGGTCTCCATGCTTCCAAAATCGCCTGCATGCCACACTTGGTCTACCCCCTCAAAAAATGTGCGCAGAGGGGTGTCAAAAGTGGTGTGGGTATCGGAAAGCAGACCAATCAGCATAGCTATAGTTTGATAAATATCTTCTTTTTATACAAGAAGATGGCCATACCGGTAAACAGCGCTACATAACAGAGTGCGTATGAGAGGGAGCCTAACTCCGTATTTCCAAAGATGGGGACGCATACGTTCCGGTAAAACCACGATAAAAAGGTGAGTCTGACGGTAGATACCGACCCGTCCGCCGCCGTTACTACGGATTGCCACGCAAATATGCGGGCGACTCTGGACAATACTCCGGCCATTACAAAGGCAAAGAGCGGATTCATGCCCAAGGCCTTAAACGGGTAGAGCATCTTTTCAAAGTTGAGTTTGCCCACTGTCCCCACCACATCAATGAGGTAGATAAAAAAGGCGAGCAACATGGTAGACCATCCGGCGGTGTAAAGTACGTAAGAGCCTGTCCATAAGGGCTTGTTGATGGGAAGCCAAATGCTCCAAACGATGCCCAAGCCCAAGGACACTAAAGAAAGCGTAAACAACAGCCCTACCGCATCAATTTTTTCCCGGCTTCTTTGAATCAAACCACCCACCAAGTATCCCAGCAGCACCGTTCCCGCTCCGGAGAGGACGCCCAAGACTCCTTCGGGGTCAAACGGCAAACCAAATCCGCGATAAACATGGCTCTTTCCTACCAACCAAATATCAATAGGGCCTGAGATATTGCCCTCTTTTGAGTAGGGGTCGTCCCCCCCAAAGAAGTAGAGAATCGCCCAATGAAGCAAGAGTACAGCCACCACGCCCCAAGCAATCTTTTTGGGTTTTTGCAGCCAAAGGGCTAAAAATCCGCCCAACATATAGGCCATGGCGATGCGTTGTAATACGCCAAAAATCCGCAGATTATTCAGATAATTCAAGTAATTGGCACCCCAGCTCAGTTCGGGATTCGGATTGAGGGGATAAAAGGGAAAGGCATTAAGCAAAAGTCCGGTAATAAAAATCAGAACACCCCTTGTTATCAATTTTTTGGTAGTGCTTGGGGTCAGCCCTTTCGAGAATTTGGCAAAGGAAAAGGCCATGGCGACGCCCACAATAAAGAGGAAAAAGGGAAAAACCAAGTCGGTAGGCGTGCAACCGTGCCAAGCGGCATGGCGGAGCGGTGCATATATTCTGCTCCACGTTCCGGGGTGGTTTACCAAAATCATTCCCGCAATGGTCATTCCGCGCAGAATGTCTAAGGCAACATAACGTCTTGTTTCCATGTTTTATGTATTTGTTAAGGTGTTTCTGTAGTTCTAATCGGGTCAAGCAGACCAAATCGTTTGAATACTATTGACTTGTCGGGTATATCTTTGCACATGCCCAGCAGTTCTTGTTTGGGCATCTTTTTAATATCCAATACAATATAACCGTCTAAACAATAATTAAAGTTGGGATCAACATTAAAGCAGACCAACTTAGTATTGAGCTTGAGGTATTTTTTCACCAAGGTGGGCAATCGGAACTGATTATTGCTCAGACGCATCATAAAGCGTTCAAATTGCTCGATGCTCCCCATGTGGTTGGCTAAGAGGACGGCCGGGTCTACGTGCAGATAATCGGGCGTAAAAGAGGTCTTTGGACGGATGGTCTCATTAAATTCCTCCGCAGAGTGTTTGGTTTGCAGGTAATAGGCAATCAAACTCCTGTAAAAAGCAGGATACCAGTTGCTGATGCTGACCGGCCCAACCAAATAACGGGGGCCTTCGTGCTTTAGCACCACGTGCATCAACCCTTTTAGGAGAAGCATTAACGCAAGAGGGTCTTTTTGATACTCCACGCAGACAAAAGACCTTCCCAATTCGATGGTTGCTTCCAAAAAAGGAATAGCCGTCTCGTTAAAGTCAAAAAGCGTATGGGTATAAAAACCCGAAAATCCGTCCCGTTTCAGCATTTCGCTTCCTATCCCCACGCGGTATGCGCCCACCAATCGTTTTTGGTGTTTGTCCCAAAGGAACAGGTGTTTATATGTCTTGTCAAAAGTGTCCAAATCCAAGCCGAGGTTGGTGCCCTCGCCAATGCTGCGGAAGGCTTCTTCTCTTTTTCGTCCGATTTCGAGCATCAGGTAGGGAATCTGGGCGTAATCGGCATAGTAGGCGGTGTAGTTATTTACGGTAAAAAGCGCGTGGTTGCTTTTGCTCAGCCGTTCCACCTCTTTGGCCACACGTTTGCGGTCGGGGGGGGGGGCAATGGGCTCGGCCCTAATTCCAATAACTTTGGCCGGTTTTTTGGGGGGAATGTTGGCTTTAAGCGCATAGACTCTGGAGCGCAGGTAGTTCCCCAACTCTTGAGGGTCGGAATAATTGGCCTGTTCAGAAAGCAAAACAGGTCTTCCGATGCGCATGGTGATTTTTTTCCCCACCTTGTTGGCGACTTCGGCAGGGAGGCGGGCGGTGCGGAGCATGGGGTGAATGGTTCCCAATTCGTGGAAAAGGGTAGAATTGGTTCCGGAAAAGTAGATGGGAACTACCGGAATCTTAGCCCTGTGAATCATTTTGAGGATGGCGGGGCCCCAAACTCGGTCTTCTACATATCCCTCTTTGTTATAGGTAGATACTTCTCCGGCCGGAAAGATACCCAGCGGAGAACCCTCCTGCAGATGTTCCAAAGCGCGGCGGATACCCAAAGCGCTGTTCATGGCGTTCGGTTTGGCTTCAAAAGGATTTACCGCCAAAAAAAACTCCGCCAAATTGGGAACGCGAGACAGTAGAAAGTTGGCCAGCACCTTGTAATCGGGACGAACAGATGCCACCGTATTAATCATCATCAACCCGTCTATTCCGCCAAAAGGATGGTTGGCCACGGTAATAAAAGCTCCTTCTTTGGGTATATGCTGCAATTCTTCGGGTAAAATATCGCTGGTGATTTGCAGTTCTTGAAGAATGGCTTCTATGAAAATACGGCCGCGGTATTGGCAGTTGTGTGCAAAAAATTCGTTTATCTTATTGATTTTAAGCAGACGCATTAAAATGGACGCCAGCAAACTTCCAAGCGGGCCGGAAAGTTTAAGCACCTGTTTTAAATCGCCGGTTTGAATCAATTGCATAATATGATATTGCATACAAATGTAAACTTTTTCCCGATATTGTATATATTTGTTTGGAAATTAGTAGCATTGATATTAGTAATATTTTGTAAAACAAGTGATTGATATAAATGAAGTTGTTGCGGCCCTGCCTCGGCAAAGCGGGGTATACCGATTTATAGATAAAGCCGGCGCGGTTATTTATGTGGGTAAGGCCAAAAATCTGAAGCAAAGGGTGTCTCAATACTTTCGGTCGGAGCAAAACAAAGACGGAAAGACCCGGGTCATGGTAGCCAAAATTGCTGCCATCGAGCATACGGTGGTGGATTCGGAGGTAGACGCCTTTCTTTTGGAGAACAACTTAATCAAAGAGCTGCAACCGCGTTACAACATTTTGCTCAAAGACGATAAAACTTTTCCATGGATATGTATTAAGAATGAACCCTTTCCCAGAGTATGTTCGACCAGACAACGGCTCAAAGACGGCTCCAAGTATTACGGCCCTTATACGTCCGGGTCCTTGATGCACGTATTTTTAGACTTGATTCGCCAACTTTTTCCCTTGCGCACCTGTACCCTGTCTCTGACCCCTCAAGCCATAGCTTCCCAAAAGTACAAGGTATGCCTGCAACACCACCTCAAAAAATGCAAAGGCCCCTGTGTCGGCCTGCAATCCCAAGAAGACTACATAGGAGATATAGAAGCCGTGGGTGAAATATTGAATGGCAAGAGCCGGCAGGTAGCCGTTTGGGTCAACCAAAAAATGCAGCGTGCGGCTACCGAATTGCGGTTTGAGGATGCGCGGTACTACCAAAAGCAACTTGCCTTGCTGGAGCGTTACCAATCCAAGTCGGTAATCGTAAATCCGTCTGTAACCAATGTAGACGTTTTTAGCTTGGAACAGGATGAATCGGAGGGTTTTGTAAACTATATTCGTGTGATAGAAGGAGCTGTGGTACAATCGTATAACATGGAATTAAAGTTGGGAATAGAAGAATCCAAAGAAGACCAGCTGTTGTATGCGATTCGGGAAATCGGCCGACTTTTGGGACCTTCGGCCCCCGAAATAGTAGTGCCTTTTATTCCGGGAATCGCTTTGCCGGGGAGTCGGTTTCATGTTCCCAGACGCGGCGATAAACTCCGTCTTTTAGAGATGAGCCAAAACAATGCCAAGGCATTCAAGATGGAGAAATACAGACGCACAGAGCAGCTCGACCCCGACCGCTCGCTCAACCGGCTGATGCAGGCAGCCCAACGCGACCTTAGGATGGGCGTTTACCCCCTGCATATAGAGTGTTTTGACAACTCGAATATACAGGGAAGCGATGCCGTGGCCGCTTGTGTCGTTTTTAAAAAAGGGAAAGCCAGCAAAAAGGATTACCGCAAGTTTCACATTAAGACGGTTTCGGGGCCGGACGATTATGCCTCCATGCAGGAAGTGCTGTTGCGCCGCTACAGCCGCCTGTTGGACGAAGACAAACCCTTGCCCCAATTGATAGTGGTAGACGGGGGAAAAGGTCAGTTGGGCGTAGCGGTAAAAGTATTGGAGGATTTGGGCTTGAGTCAGAAAATTGCCGTGGTAGCATTGGCCGAGCGATTAGAAGACATCTACTTCCCCGGCGACCCCGACCCTCTTTTCTTGGACAAAAACAGTCCCACCTTGCGCCTTCTCATGCAAATGCGGGACGAGGCACACCGTTTTGGCCTTGGTTTCCATCGCGACCGGCGCAGCAAACGACTCATCGACTCCAGCTTGCGTTATATTTCCGGCATTGGCCCCGCCCGCGAAGCCAAACTGTTGCGCCGGTTTAAAACCATCAAGGGCATATTGGCCGCCCCCGAATCGGTATTGGCGCAGGAAGTGGGCGCAGCGGCGGCCCGAAAACTGAAGGAGCAGCTAATCAATCAAGGAACCGGGTCATAGCCGCTGCCGCCCCAAGGATGGCAACGGAGGATGCGGCGGAGGGTAAGGTAAAGGCCTTTCAAGGGCCCGTGTTTGTACAGGGCTTCTATGGCGTATTCCGAACAGCTTGGGATAAACCTGCACGACTTGGCTATAAAAGGAGAGATGCCGTACTGGTAAAACCTAATCAGTCCCACTAACGGGAGCAGGACTAGCCTGCGCAACCAGCCGCGTGAGGCGCGCCATAAGCGACCCCATTTTGTCAAACAGGATGGAGGAAGCTGTGTGTTCATGAGGTAAATATAAACAAAGAAGTTCGATGTGCAGATTATGGGCGAGCAGCGCTTGGGTTAAAGCGCCGGAATTTAATCTAAAGGACTCGCGCATTTGTCGTTTAATCCGGTTACGGTCTACGGCGCGCTTCATATTTCTCTTGGGAGCCGATACGATGATCTTGGACCCGGAGCAAGCCCCGACCGGAGTGGGACGCAGGAGGTAAAAAACTTTGTAGGGATGATGAAAGACCACCTGCCCGTTTTGGTACAAGTCGGCCTGCGCCCTAAGCGAAAGTTTGCGCTGTTTTTTTGGGAAATGAGGCATGATTAGGATTCTTTTTCCGGTAAGGTAAAGACAAAGGTCTTTGGAACGGTTTGGCCGTCCTCATCTACCAAGGCCTGCCAATTCATGCTTGAATACTCTTCTTCTCCGCTAAAGCCAATGTCCCAGCAGGATAGACCGGAGGTTATTAAAAAAGTATCGAACACCATATAGGTGCCCGCCTCGTCGGTTTTTTCTTCCCAATCTTCGTTGTCGCGCTCAAAAAAACGGTATGTGCCATCGGCTTCAAAAAGAATACGAAACGGAGAAACAGAAGGGTCGCTGCCGTGGGTCATTTCCCAAAGGTTTTGGATGTGCTTGACATTCGCGTTCTCTGCACTCACTTTTTTATAGGCGATTATCTGATGCTCCAGCCTAAGGCGAAGCGTACTGTCGGTAAATGTAAGAATCTCGTACTCCACACGCGCAGCATTACCGTAGATTGATAATGACTTACAATATACGTCATAGGCGAGTGTCACGGGGTCAATCGCGCCGTCCCCGTTGTCTTGATACGGGCTTCGTAAGATTTGAACCGTCTCGTTCCGGTCAAAAGTGTACACGCCCCTTAGGTTGGTAGCCGGAATCTGTCCGTCAAAACTTTGTTCTACCCAAGAGCCGATAATCATATCCCGATAACAGGAAAGGTCTTTAGCGCAGGAGCCTAATAGGAGCAGGGCCACCGGCAGGCAGAGGTATGGAGCAATACGCATTTATTTGGCTTTTTCTAATTTCTCTACGTAGAGGATGAGCGCGCGGGTAATAGAGGGCGCTTCGGGGGTAGGAGCCTCTACGGTTACTTTGAATTTAGCAGCCTTGAGGGCCTTGGCCGTTGCGGGGCCAAAAGTGGCAAACAACAAATCTTCCTGTTGAAAGTCGGGAAAGTTTTCTTGAAGCGACTTAACGTCTGCGGGGCTGTAAAACACCAACATGCCATACTTGTGCGGGTCAATTTGGGTAAGGTCGCTGTTGACTGTGCGGTAAAAAACGGCGCGGGTGCTTTTCAGTTTGGCCTTTTCAAAACTCTTGGGAATTTCGGGCTTGTAGTTGTCGGCCAAAGCCAGCAAGAAGCGTTCTTCTTTATGTTTATGGCCAATGGCTTCAAGCACGGAGGCAATATCGCCTCGGCCAAAAAAGATTTTGCGCTTACGGTAGATGATGTACTTTTGCAGGTAAAGCGCAACGGACTCCGAGATGCAGAAGTATTTCATGGTTTCCGGAACCGAAATCCGTATTTCTTCGCACAGGTGAAAGAAACTGTCAATGGCGGTGCGTGCGGTGAAAACAACGGCAGTATGGTCGAGGATATTAACCTTTTGTGCACGAAATTCTTTGGGACTCAGTCCTTCTACGCGAAAAAAAGGCAGAAAGTCAATGGTGAATCCATACTTTTCGCATAATTCGGTGTAAGGAGAGCCTCCGCTGTTGAGGTTAGGTTGGGAGATGAGTATGTGTCTATTTTTCATCCTTTAAATAATTAACCCCATGCGATATAGCAGCGCAAGAGGAGCTATTTCGAGGCTACAAAGATATAAAATCCAAAAGAAAACAGAAAATCTAAGGTGAAGAAAAAAATAAAAACTGCGCACGATAAATAGTAAAAAGCTGATAGACAATGCAGCTACACACCAAATCAAGAGATAATCCGCGTTGGGAATAATGGGAAAAAGATTGAGCAGAGAGAGGGGCAGGCTAAGAATAGCGGCCAAGATAACAAAATCGCGGGGGCTTTGGGCCAAAAACCTAAGTTCGTTAGGCAGTCGAATCAGCCATCCCACGTAGACCAACAGTCCCCATTTGCATATGTACAACAGGTAAAAAGCCACGCCAAGCGCCGGTATCATCAACCAGCCCAAGTTTTCTAACAGTTCCGGACGGTATATCCGGATGAAAAAAAAACCCAAGATAGAAAAATGGAGCAGGCTGACTAAAAAAAGAATCACCCGACTGGTTTCTAACGAAACATCTTCACGGCTTTTCCATGCTTGAGAAAAACGGAAACAACAGCTCAAGATAACGGCCATGGAGCGCTTGATAAATTTAAAAACGACAAGCAGGATGATGAGGAACGTCAAACTGTAAACGCCCGAATAAGCGTCCCCATGATTGGTGGTATACATAGAGGCGGTGGTTCCGGACGGATGTTCAATGACCTCAGAACCCCATAGTTGCGTTTTATCCATTAATTACTTCTCTTTGCTTGATAACCCATATTTTGCAGGATGCTAACGATTTTGTCTCTACAATCTCCTTGAATCAAAATGCTTCCGTCTTTCACCGAGCCGCCGACCCCGCACTTGTTCTTGAGGGCTTTGCCCAAGACTTCCAAATCTTGGGTTTTACCCATAAATCCCGACACAAGCGTTACCTGTTTGCCTGCGCGTTGCCTGCGGTCAATGCCCACCAGCAGTTTTTGTTTGGCAGGAGCTAAAGTATCCGACTCCTGTTGCTGAGGGTGGTGGTAGTTAAAATCGGGATTGGTAGAGTATACCACGCCCAACCGGTCTTTCCAATCTGATGAAGGCATTGCGGGTCGGTTTTAAATTTTTTGCAAAGTTAGTATTTTAATTTTGTCATTCACCGCTTTATTATATCTTTGCACTTTACATCATATTCGTTAATTCATGGACATAAAGCGATTTAAAAGAATAGACCTTTGGCTTGGAGTCGTGGTCTTTATGGTATCGGCGTATACCTATTTGTCTACCATTGAACCCACGGCCAGTTTTTGGGACTGCGGAGAGTTTATTGCCTCTTCCTACAAATTAGAAATTGGACATCCTCCCGGGAATCCTGTATTTCAAATTATTGCCAGAATCTTTACCCTTTTTGGCAATAAAGAGCAGGCCGCTGTTTTGGTCAACGCCATGAGCGCCTTGTGCGGCGCGGTAACCATTTTGTTCCTTTTTTGGAGCATTACCCATTTGGGACGCCGGATATGGGAGCGAAACAAAGAAAGTCTGTCTATGGGCAACGCCATAGCGGTGCTGGCAGCGGGCGTAGTGGGGGCATTGGCCTGTAATTTTTCCGATACCTTTTGGTTTTCTGCGGTAGAAGCAGAAGTATACGCCATGTCGTCTCTTTTTACGGCGGCCGTTTTTTGGGCCATGCTCAAATGGGAAGAGCAGGCCGACCTGCCCTATGCCAACCGTTGGATTGTGTTGATTTCTTACCTCATGGGGCTTTCCATAGGCGTACATCTGCTTAACTTGCTGACCATTCCCGCTTTAGTATTTGTCTACTACTATAAAAAGCACACTTTTAGCTGGAAAGGCGCCGGCTATACCTTTGCTATTTCTGTTTTGTTGCTGGCCTTGATATTGTATGGAATCATTCCCGGCTTGCCCAAAATTGCATCGTGGTTTGACCTGCTGTTTGTAAATGTTTTTGGCTTTGGATTCAATACGGGTGCGGCGTTTTTTATGATTCTGTTGTCGGCTTTGTGCTTTTGGGGGATTTTTTATACCTTCAAAAAAGGAAAAGTGCTGTGGAACACCATTATACTTTGTTTTACGGTCATGATGATTGGCTATTCGTCTTTTGCCGTGATTATCATCCGGTCGTCTGCCAATACGCCCACCAATGAGAATCAACCCGATAATCCATTTGCACTGATTCGCTATTTGGCCCGCGACCAGTACGGCAGCAACCCCTTGATTTACGGAGAATCTTTTGCCACTCCATTGGTTGATATTAAAACGTCGTCGTATTACACCAAAGTAGACGGGAAGTACCAAAAAGTTCCCGGCCGACAAGAACTCATATACGACTCCCATCACAAAATGTTGTTTCCCAGAATGTGGAGTTCACATGGCCCGCATGCGCGGTTTTACAGGCAATATACCCAAAGCCGAGGCGAGCCGGTGCCGGGCGGCGCCGACAGACTTCCCCTTTTTAGGGATAATTTGTCATATTTCTTTGACTATCAAGTCAATTTTATGTATACGCGCTACTTTATGTGGAATTTTGTAGGCCGGCAAAACGACCTGCATGCCCAAACTCCCGGCGATTTGTTTAGGGGCAATTGGGAAAGCGGGATTGGCTTTATAGACAGGGCGCGTTTAGGAGACCAGCGCAATGCGCCCGACTATTTGGCGCAGCATAAGGCCAAGAACCACTTCTATTTCTTGCCTTTGATTTTGGGCTTGATAGGCTTATTCTATCAATACGCCAAAGACCGGCGGAACAACTGGGTGGTTTTCCTGCTCTTTTTCCTTACCGGTTTGGCCATAGTGATTTACCTAAACCAAACCCCATACCAGCCCCGAGAACGGGACTACGCCTATGCCGGCTCCTTCTATGCCTTTACCATATGGATAGGTTTGGGCGTCATGGCTATATACGAATTTTTAAAGAAACGCAAGCTCAATCAAGTGGTTTCTGCCTGCGTGGCCGGAGCGCTCTGTTTGGCGATTCCGATTCAGATGGGCAGCCAAACTTGGGACGACCACGACCGCAGCCACAGGTATACGGCCAGAGATATGGCGTATAACTATTTGCAATCCTGCGGCCCACAGGCCATATTGATAACGGTTGGCGATAACGACACTTTTCCTCTGTGGTACATACAGGAAGTAGAAGGAATCCGCACCGATGTACGCATTTTGAACACCTCTCTTTTGGGTACCGATTGGTACATAAACCAAATGCAATACCAAATGTACGATTCTCCTCCCCTGCCTTTCTCTTTGCCCCAATCCTTTTACATAGGCAGCACCAATGATGGCATAACTGTTGAGGAAATGGTCGGCGGGCCTATACCGCTTTCTACCGTAATGGAATTTTTTACCCATCCAAACGCCCGCAGGATGGGACGTAGCGGGGTGCCCGAATCTTTTATGCCCGCCCGCCGGTTGTTGATACCCGTGAATAAGGAAAATGTTGCCAAATACGGAATCGTAAGCCCCCAACATTTAGACAAGGTGTTGGATACCATAGAGATTACTTTAACCGATGGGTATATTACCAAGCCGGATATGATGGTTTTGGATATGCTTAACAACTATCAGTGGGATAGGCCCATCTGTTTTACGACCACGAGCAACAACGGTTTAAGGATAAACTTTGGGAAGCACCTGCAATTTGACGGAGTTGTTTCCAAGTTAGTGCCCATGATTTGCCAAAACGATGCGGACAGGAGGTATCCCGTAGATACGGACATCATGTATGATAGATTGATGCACACCTATGCCTTGGACCGTTTTGCAGACCCGCGGATTTATGTGGACTATCAAAATCTACTTACCTTCCAAGGCGTTATTGGCATGCGGAACATATTTGCGATTACGGCCAAAGCATTGTTGGAGCAGGGCCGGCCCCACAAGGCGATTGAAGTGTTAGACAGGATGCAGGAAGTATTCCCCGCCCCCCAATACCCGCTGAATACGGCCGAGTTAATCAGTACAGCCAATACGATGGCGCTGATTGACGCCGTGGAGGTATACGCGGCTGCCGGAGCCGTAGAGAAAGCCACCCAATTAGGCGCGGCCTTGGCCCACGAGTTGCTGGTGGCCATTGTGTTCTTTGGAAAGCCGGACACCTTTTCCGAGTCTGATTTGCAAATTAATTACTACCTACTCCTTAGTCTGATAGATGTCGTAGAGCAATTCGACCGTGAACAGGCAGAAGCGTATTCCAAACAATTTCGGGACCGGATGAACAGCTTGGGATTTTAGATACACACATTGTCTATCAATAGATTGCAGCCCCTTAGCTCGCTAAAAGGGATTCGTCCCAGTATTTCAAAACTTTGGTCGGGATGCAGTATGCCCAAGTCTTGGGTTTCTATAAAGGAGCAGGAGTAGCGGTTGGCCAAATCAATCAGATTGACGCCTCCCTTTTGCCCGCAGGGAAGGAGGTAAAAGGGGTCGTGCAGGTCGCGAATCAGTACCCGCATCCAAGGAGGGGCTACAAAGCGTTCCCCCTCTATGGCGTAGGCTTGGGAAAGCAGTTCGGCCATGCCGTATTCCGAATGAATGTACCGGCTGCCGAAGCCTTGTCTGAGTATTTGGTGCAATTCGTTGCGACTAAGCTCGATACCTCTTCCTTTCATGCCTCCGGTTTCTATGACCTGTAACTCCGGAAAAGACAGGCTACAGGTTTGGAGGAAGTCAAGCAGGGCAAAGCTGACCCCAAAGAGAATGACCGGCTTTTGGTCTGTACGCAGCTTGCAGAGCCGGTGGTAAAGTTCTTGGTGGTTATATAAATAAAAGCCATTATCCGGAGCGCCGGACTGCTGCATAAGCCGGTCGACCATATACACCAAAGAAGAGCCGCTGCGCTCCAAATAGGCAGGCAGCAGGGCTAAGATGGTGTATTGCTCCGGAGTTCCAAAAAATTGCCTGAAGCAGCGGGAAAAGCTTTTTTCGTACAGGCCGAGCTTGGCCACATGGTGCTGTGCGGGCTGCATACCCGAAGTAGCGCTGCTGGTAAAAACATGTTGAGGCGGTAAGGAACTGCTGTATACGGTATGGGTTTTGAAAAACTCCACAGGCAAAAAAGGAATGTCCCGAATTTCTTTTACAGATGCCGGCTCTACGCCCAATAACTCCAAATAGGACCGATATACTTTGCATTGCCGAGACTGAAAACGAAATATATCCAGCGCCGTCCGGCAAAAATCGGCCTTATCCATTTATTTTTTTGATTTGTCTATTCAAGGCCAACAAGGCTTCTACATAATCCCTTGACCCGCTGAGACGGGGGACTTTATGTTGTCCGCCCAACTTGTTGTTTCGCTGCATCCAGCGGAAAAAACAGCCCTTTTCCAAGGCTTGCATCTTGAGCGGAAGCATGGTGGCGTTGTGGGCGCGTTTGGCTTCGTAATCAGAATTAAGCTGGCAAAGCATTCTGTCTACGTCTCGGGCAAATGCCTGCAAATCGGCGGGCGGCTGCTCAAACTCTACCAACCATTCGTGTGCGCCCTTGGCTTCGACCCCCATAAAAACAGGGGCCACGGTATAATCGCTGACTGAGGCTCGATGTTGGTTGCAGGCAGATACCAAGGCTTTTTCTGCATGGTCAATCATCAGTTCTTCTCCAAAAACATTGATGAATAATTTTGTCCTGCCGGTTATGATAAACTTATGGGGGAGCAAAGAGGTAAAGCGTATTGTATCTCCAATCAGATAGCGCCATAATCCGCCGTTGGTAGAAATCACCACGGCGTAATCCACTCCGGTTTGTACGGACTCCATCGTGTCAAAGTGGACAAAACTCCCGCCAATGGCTTGGTCAAGTTGTTTGAAGGGAATAAATTCGTAAAAGATACCGACATTGGGCAGCAGGAGCAAGGCCGGGTCCTGCGGGTCGTCTTGGAAGGCAAAGAATCCTTCGGAAGCATTATAGGTATTTACATAATGCATATCCGGAGATGGAATCAACCGATTATACTGTTTGCGGTAAGGCTCAAAACTAATCCCCCCGTGCATAAAGAGTTCCAGTTTGGGCCAAAGTTCAAGTAAATTGCTTTTTCCTGTCAGAGCCAATATTTTACGCATCAACACCAAGTTCCATGAAGGCACGCCGGAAAAGTTTGTAATATCTTGATTGGCAACATATTTGGCGATTTTGATTACTTTTTCTTCAAAATGGTCGTGCAGGGCCATGGATTTAGGCGGAGTCCTGAACCATTCGGCTATTCTGGGGGAGTTGGCCAGCAATATGGCAGAAAGGTCGCCGTAACGGGTGTGGCCGTTTTGGTCTATGGTGCAACTGCCGCCCAAAGTGAGGGATTTGCCGTTAAACAGTCTTGATTTGGGGTTATTTTTGAGGTAGACGGCCATCAAACTGCGCATTCCCTTGTAATGGCATTGCCGGAGCGAGTCCAAAGAAATGGGAATGAACTTACTTTTGGTACCGCTGGTGCCGCTGGATTTGGCAAACCATGCGATGGGTTGGTTCCACAATACATTGGACTCTCCCCTGCGGATGCGCTCTATATAGGGGAGTAGGTCTTCGTATTGATGAATATGGATAAAATTTTGATAATCACGGTATTTGCTTACGCGGTGAAAAGAATGTTCCTGACCAAAAAAAGTTTGGGCCCCATTGGTCATCAGGTTCTCAAATGTCTGAACCTGATACGGAAAAGGGTTCTTTCTCAGCTCGTCTATCTCTTTAATCAATTTGGTAGAGAAAGCAGAATATATGTTGCTACGTATCGACACAAAGTGGAATTTCACAAAGGTAAAAAAAATTATTGAAATAACTGCCTTAACACTTCCGGAGATTTAATATCGAGGGAAAAACCAAGGTGATAATGCAGGTAGTGTATCATGGATGTTACAAATTGATGCCTTTGCGTTCCGTTGAGCGGCAGGTTGGCGGCTTCCGACACTTGAAGGGCGGAAAGTCGGGAGAGCAGTTGGGAATCGCCTTGGGAAAACAAAAAATCGGAAACAGAATCGCGGGCCACAAACATGCCTTTGGCCATATCAAAAAGCGGCTTCTGTTCGGAATCGTAGTTGGGGAAAGGGGCATAGCCCAAACGCGCACAATATTGAGCAAGGAAGTGAAGATGAAAATTGGCCACGCCATATTCCATATCATTAAGCGCTTGGATGGATTCAACCAAAAAATGATATAAAGGCAGATTGGTTTCCTCCTCTTTAATACTTTTGTAAAGGATTTCTCCCAAAAACAGGGCCATACCGCTTTTATGCAAATCGCTGCGTATGCCGCTTAGGTCGGCGGCCGGTTGTAAGGATTTTATATATTGAATCGCAGCTCCGGATTTGTAATAGATTTCTGCATCTAAAATACTGAGCGGAAAGATACGGGCAGCCGTGTTGTGTTTTCCGACTGTTCGGGCTTTGCGCAATAAGTAAGATTGTCTGCCGTGCAAGCAGGTATAGGCGTATACCAACAAGTCGGATTCTCGGTATTTGATAGCGTGAAATACAATCAGCCGGGTGGTCTGTATCATGTCTGTTGCAGGTGCAAAAATCTTGCCAGTT